>JASHUH010000552.1 GCA_030040115.1 Acidobacteriaceae bacterium
CATGGACAGAATTCGTCGCCTGCCCGGTTCCCGCCAGTAAACACACAACCCCCCATACAATCAAGAAAGCAACACCCGTCCTTCGCTCTTGAGGAGCAGAATTCTCTGCAAGCAATCTCCTGCCACCTCGATCGTGCGGAGTGCGTGAGAGACGACGCACGCGATACATCACCTCTTCGAAGAAGCTGGGTTGCCGAACGTGTATGCGTACATCCATGTTGCGGTCTGTCCCGGCTCCACCGAAATCTCGATGAACGGCTCAACGGCAAACACCGCGCGGATGGACCATATGGCTACTCTCTTGAGTGGCTGATCGCCAACAATCGTAAGGCCGGCCCCAAGTTTGGCGTTTTCGATGCGGATATTGTAATCGGCAGGAGACTCGCTAAACCCGCGCATAATTCCGTAGACGCGATCTTCGCCCGTGAGGGTCTTCAAATATACAACTTCATTCCCTCGGAATTCGGCAAGGTCCTTCTCCGGCGCCAGCACCGGGACAATCTGGAAAGGTAACCTGATCGCCACATTAGGTCCGGGTGGCTGCCGGTCAATTGCCAGGAAGTTATGGTCGTAGATTTCCGTCCGAATGGGACGCGCGCCTTGGTTCGTTAATTGATGCTTAATTGTAAGTACCGGCTTGTCCGTCGCCAGCTCCATCGTCTTTTCATAATGGTAGCCATATCCTGACGACGCATCCTGAATATCTTGCGAGAACTCAATCGAGTGTTTCGCTTTTTTGATATGCCATTTTCCTGGATCGACCATCTCGTACAAATGAAGCGAATCGTACTTCGCTTCCTCGGACTTGCGGAGAACGCCGACTCCAATCTTAACAAAGGTTCCACCCGCCTTGGCCTCGTCATAACCGAGCGCACTGAATTCTTCTACAGGCCCAGTTGCGCCGGTGCAGGGACCCACCACAAGTTCCGAGCCATCGTAGGTGAAGTCGTGAACACTCGGATCGACGCGAGAGAACCATTGATCGAAATACGTATGTCCCTGAGACCGCAGTTCGGCGATCACTCCTGCCCAGTCGAACCTGGTGCCTCGATAGAAGCCGTTTTGAGGGTCCGGCAAGTGAAACACGATCTTGGTCGTGCCGTTCGACAACTCGTACTGCGGATTTCCGGGTGTGCTCTGTCCCGATGCACCGGCAACGGCAAGGGCCGACATCAACGTGAAACTAGCTTCTCTCATGAATCGCATACTCCAGCTCAACGCCTCGTATCGTATGTCAGGTTCTTCGTGAACGCAACACCACGCCCTCAACCCCCCGGCGGTTCTTAGGGCTTTAACATAGTCTCGCGATACAGCTCGCCACCATCGGTCGATTCGCGATGGCGCCACCCCGACGAGCGCCCCAAAAGCCGATCACAAGTTGCCATTCATCTGGGTTTGCAATTTGCCCGTCGCTATAGTTCCGGTATGAACGCCCTCTTCCAAGGCCTTTTCGTACTTCTATACTCGCTTCCTCGCCCTGTCAACTGCTTCCTCGCCGATTGTTGACCTTCAATCTGCACGCGCCCTTTGCGCGTCGCCTGAAACGGATGGTGGTTCGCATGAAGTGGATTCCATCTCAGATTTCCATCACCACGGCCGCTGAGCGGGCAGGAATCGTCAGCCCATTCGCGGTGGGCTGCGCATCCGGTGCTTCCGGGCTAGCCACCATAAGTTGCCCTGCGGCAGGAATTTCCAGGTTCACGTTGATTATCCGCTTGCCCGCGGGATTGACCAGCACGACTGCCCGCTTACCTGATCGCGCCACAAACATCGAATAGCGAATCGGTCCATCTCCAGTCACTCGCGCGCCAAGCGTATCCCGAAACTCCCCATCCCATAGATATTCCCGGTATCGTCGGCGCAAAGCATCAATCTTCCTTCCGTAACTCAGTGTCTCCGGAAAGTCGGTCAGGCGTCCATGGAAGTTGAAAGGCTCATAGCTGATGATGTAGCGATTCATGAGGATCAAATTGAGCATCTCGCGATCGTCGAAGCCGGTGACCGCAACCAGAAGCGGCGCCTGTGAATCGATGTACCGGCAAACCGCGCGCGAGCTGCTGTTGATCCGGAAATAAGAAACCGGATAGTACTGCATCAGCCAGTCCTGTGGCCCCTCGCCGGCAAATACGAAATCTGGCTCTGTTTTATCCGCCGCCTCGCGAAACTGCTTGGCCATCGGCATATCGCCGCCATAGATGTAGCCTGGCGCAGGATAGCCGTGATTCGGATCGAACGAGTACTCTACCGGACCGTGGTGGCACACTTCATCGAACAGCCATCCCGCGGCTCCCAGCGCTACGGTTTTCTCGAACTCCTTGGTCGCGATGTCACGAAATGCCTGGCACTGCACATCCATGATCAGCCGCCGCCGGTTATTGATTCCCGCTAACTGTGTTGGCGTGGTGTAGCTGTAGCCCTCCGCCTCATAGGCAATCCCGTAAGGATCGGTTGCCGCGTATTTGTATAACTCCTTCTTCGTCCATTCTCGTGTCATGTCTGCCCATATCGGTTTACCGAACAGGATGATCTTCACACCCTTGCTGCGCGCGTAAAGGATAGCTTGGTGCAGGTCATTCCAGGTTCCCAACCCAGGGTCCGTGTCCAGGCACGGGTCTCCACCATCCTGCCCGCCCATCTCCCACCCCACCAGTTGAATGGCTGCGACCCCATTCGCAGCGCATTCATCGATGTAGCTGGGTAACTCGCGATAAGGAATCGAGTAATCCTGCTCTGCCCCATCAATCTGCAACTGTAGCCAGGAATGCGGCTCTTTCACCCACGACGCGATGCGGGGCCGCTTGAACCACGTGGTCCGCCACTGCTTGTACACGTCAAGTCCCGCGTGCCAGTCG
The DNA here is from genome assembly GCA_030040115.1 of Acidobacteriaceae bacterium. Taxonomy (GTDB): domain Bacteria; phylum Acidobacteriota; class Terriglobia; order Terriglobales; family Acidobacteriaceae; genus Telmatobacter. The sequence continues at coordinate 2,853 of JASHUH010000552.1, forward strand.
CCATCGTAGCCGCGCATCGCCACAGCCGCCAGCCGCTTTGTCGCTCCAGGAGGTGCAAAAACAAAATGGCAAACGCGAAACTCAAGATGGACGGGCGCACCCGCAATCGCGTCTTCCTGTGGAACCGGATCACTGATCGATTCCACCACGCCGGGGTGCTGTTCGAAAGTCCACTCCAGCAGGTATGGCTGGGTTGGGTCGCTCATCCCTACGTACAGCCCTTCCTGCGGCGACTGGAGCAGGCAGAACAATGTTTGCTTCGACTCGATTGTCTTCGTCGGCCAATTCACTCCCCAGTATCCCTTCTCATTCGCGAAGCTGGGATAAAGCTCGTCCCCCACCAGGTTGCCGTACCACATATGTTCGCTGGTGAGCGGCATGGCCCGCGTGGCCGAGCTCAAGTCGCCAAAGTATGGGTAATCGATGGTTTCAATCGGGAGCGCAGATTGGTTACTAAGCGCTGCCTCGAACATCAGTCCCCCACGCTCAAGCGTCACGGTCGCAGTGAGGCTGACGGGCAATACGCCACCGTGTTCGCTGACCATGTCGCTCCAACTCAGACGCACCTGCGTGGTTGAAATTTTCTCCACCCGCGACGCGCGTTGCTTTTGGCCGAGTACATAGTTGGTGCGGCGGTGTGGAAGCGGCGCCAATAAACGGAAGGACACGCCCAGCTCGGGACGGCGCTCGATGACCCAGCCGGTGGCCTTGCGCGTCATCCGCGTGAGAGCTCCTGTGCTGGAGTCAAATGCGACCAGAAACGCATCGTCCTCAAGAATGACCTCGTCCACCTCCGTAGCCGCATGGGCCTGCGACGCCCCGTGTGTAAGTGCGCCGAGAGCGGTCATTCCCGTCAGCTTGTTGAATGTTCTTCTGTCCATCGCCGCCCCCTTCGCCGTCGCCCGCGCACGATTTGCGCATCACCAGGTAGGAACACGACACACAGCGGTTGACTTGTGCATAGAAACTCTGCCACGGCGACCCGGCTCGTTGCAACTTTGCTGTTCAGATTGCAGGCGAAAGCCGGGAGTGAATCAAAAAGATTTTGGATTCTGAATTGGGCGCTTCAGCGTTATAGAGTGGGCTGTTTCTCTCAATGCATCGATTGAGTACCGCAAACTTTGGGTTCGCTCCGCCCGTAAAGATGGCTGCCAAAAAGCGCGGTGACGAGCCGCGGGCGAAACCTCTGGGCCAGGACGAGCCAAGCCACCCGCTAATTCTTGCGGCAGACATAGGGATGCGCCGGAAGGCGCTCCTTTGTTCCCGGCGCCTTGAACCCGCTCCTCACACTGAGGATTCAGCCCTGACGCCGGCAGACAATCTCTTTCCCGGGTGCGATATGCGCCGAAGGACATTCGGCATACGCAGCGCCTGATGGCTCCGCGACTCACTCCTTATGCTTGCTTGTATTTTCCGCGCCATTGCAATAACCCGTGTTGCCGGCCCGGCTCACTTTTCCTGAATCGACTCCAGGTAACGGGTCAGGTTCCGGATCCTGAGCGCTTTGGCTTGGTCAGACAATGACTGGTCGTCCGCCGTACCCAGGATCGGACCCCAAACTGGCATCTGGCTCGAACCGTGAGCTGGCAGCGAAGGGCCGAATTGAAGCACAGAAACGATATGAGTGCTTGGAAACGTTCCACGATTGTTCTTGCTCAGAACGGTCAGGTCAGGTGGCGCCTCTGTCAGAGCGGACGCGGTGGGCCCGTGGCCCCGGCCGTCGATGCCGTGGCAAGGAGCACAATAACTTTGGAACATTTGCTTGCCGTTGTCCGCCTGCGTTTTGCCTACTGGAATCGTCACCGTCGTTGTTGATCGCGACTGCGCATAGCCCATGCTCGCAGCGATTGCCGCAACCATAGCAGCAAACAAAAGTCGTTTGAACATAGACCCCTCCCTCTAAAACTGAAATCCATGCAGACACTATGCGACTTTTTGAAATGCGTGCTAAGTGATCTAAGACACTTGAGGCGGTGACCAAAAACACAAGGTACCGGGCGATCGATCATGGCTCACCGGCTCCGATGTGAGCCCGAAACGCTGCTGCGGCCTGAGTTCCTTTAGGGCAAAGGCTCCCTTGCCGGCTTTCGCCTGGAAATGCGCAAGTTCTGCCGATAACGCCTGACGAACCCTCCGTCCGGTCCTGCTCGCATTCGCCGATCGAAGAACATTCCCATGGCCATTCCAATTTCTCAATTCCGCGAGGGGTGGTCACCATGGTTCCCCCGCGGCGGTTTTGCGCCAAATCCGCTTCCCTGCCCCAGATAATAGAAAATGCTCTGGGACTTTGCCTGCGCCTGCCGACGCGGCCCGGTCCGGGTCTGAGCTGTGTCGAAGAGCGAGCGGAGACGCCCCATCATGAAGTCCATTCGCATTGTTCTCTCGCCCACCCGCAGCCGCCCCGTGAACATCTTTCTGGGCATGGTGGTGCTGCTGGCGTCGGTTCTCCTGCTTCTCGCCCTGGCCAGCTATCATGTCTCCGATCCCTCACTGAACACCTCCACGGACCCCATCACGCCCCATGCGGTGCGCAACTGGACGGGGCTTTTCGGGGCCTATGTAAGCGACCTGTTCCTGCAATCCCTTGGCATTGCGGCCTTCCTGCTTCCCTTCTGGCTGGCCGCCATCGGCTGGACGTGGATGCACTCCCGCTCCAGCGGTCCCGCCGCCCTGCGCTGGGTTGGCATGCTTCTCGCCATCGTTTTCGTCCCTGCTGTCTTCGGCCTCTGCCCATGGCATTGGCGCTGGCTCCATGCCATCCCCGTCCAGGGCGTTCTGGGCCGGCTCATGGCCGGCCTGCTCGTCAGTTACCTGAATATACAAGGCGCGTGGGTGGTCGCCGCGGCCTTGGCTGCAACGGGAATTTACTTCGCCTGGGCCATCAACTTCCACAGCATCTGGGAGGGCCTGGGGAATTGCTGGCAACGCCTGGACGCCTGGCATGAGCGCCGGCGCAACTGGCGCCAAGACCGCGCCGAATTGCAAGCTGAACGCGAAGCCCTCCAGGCCGAGCGGAAACAAACTGCGCCCGGCCAGCCCTTCATCCCGGGCATGGATCCCCAAGCAGCTCCGCAGGCTGCGCTTGAGGCCCCGGGCCGCTTCGCCAGCTTCTTCCGCCGCCGTCGGCAGCAGCCGGAAGAAGATCCCGTCGACGCCATTCCCGCCTTCCAACGTGCGGCCGCAGCACCGTCCCAGACGCAAATCCCCATCGCTCCGCCGGTCCGCCGCACCAGCATCTGGGAACGCGCTGAACCCGACCTCGCGCCCGCCCCACCCCCGCCGGTAACCACGACTTCGCCGCTGCAAGCTGTGCAGTCAGCCGCCGCTCCATTTCCAGCGCGGTCTGCGGCCCAATCTCCGGCGCCGCCGGACACTCCGCGTACGCCGGCAGCTCCAATTCCCGCTTTCCAGTTTGAGCCCACCCCCATTCCGCCGCCCATGCAGGGAATCGCCATCCACAGCCGCGCTGACGCCCAGCCCCACGCGACGCCCGTCGCGCTCAAGAATATCAGCGGCTTCAAGTTGCCCTCAAGCACCCTCCTCAACCCCGGCGAAGGCCCGCAAACCGTCCGCGAAGAGGCTCTCCGCGAAGAGGCTAAGGTGCTGGTCGAAAAATGCGCCGAGTTCGATGTGCGCGGTCAGGTGGTGCAAATCAACCCCGGCCCCATGGTCACCACCTACGAGTTCAAGCCCGAGGCCGGCGTTAAATACTCGCGCGTCACCAGCCTCGCCGACGATCTGTGCCTGGCCATGCGCGCCGAAAGCATCCTCATCGAGCGCATGCCCGGCAAGAGCACCGTCGGCATCCAGGTGCCCAATCACGAGCGCGAAATCATTCATCTGCGCGACGTCATCGAAAGCGAAACCTTCGCCCGCGCCAAGTCGCGCCTCGCCCTCGCCATGGGCAAGGACATCAACGGCCGCATCGTCACCGCCGATCTTGCCTCCATGCCCCACATCCTCATCGCCGGCTCGACCGGCTCGGGCAAATCCGTGGCCATCAACGCCATGATCATGAGCCTGCTTTACCGCACCACGCCCAACCAGGTGCGTCTCATCCTGGTCGATCCCAAGCGCGTCGAGCTGGGCATGTACGAGGGCATTCCCCATCTCTTCACGCCCATCATCACCGACTCCAAGCTGGCCGCCAACGCCCTGCGCAATGCCGTCCGCGAAATGGAGCGCCGCCTGAAGTTGCTGGCCAGCCGCAGCGTCCGCAACCTCGACCAGTACAACAAGCTCTTCGAAGGGACCATGCCCTCGCTCTTCGACGAAGAGCAACCCGAGGAGCCGCTGCCTTACATCGTCATCATCATCGACGAACTCGCCGACCTCATGATGCTCGACCGCGCCAACGTCGAAGAATCCATCACCCGCCTCGCCCAGATGGCCCGCGCCGTCGGCATCCATCTCATCCTGGCCACGCAGCGGCCCAGCGTCGACGTCATCACCGGCCTCATCAAGGCCAATGTGCCCACCCGCATCAGCTTCCGCCTGGCCACCAAGGTCGACTCGCGCACCATCCTCGACACCAACGGCGCCGAGGCCCTCCTCGGCCGCGGCGACATGCTCTTTCTGCCTCCCGGCACCAGCCGTCTCCTGCGCCTCCACGCGCCCTATGTCAGCGAGAAAGAGACCTCGGCCGTGGTCGCCTTCTGGAAAGACCAGGGCTCGGCCGAGTATGTCGAGGGCTTCCTCGAATCGCCCAAAGACGAGCAGACCACTCTCGAAGGAGCCAACGACGATCCCGACGAGAACGACCCCATGTTCGACGACGCGGTTCGTCTGGTCTTCGAATTCGGAAAAGCCTCCACCTCGCTCCTGCAACGCCGCCTGCGCATTGGCTACGGCCGCGCCGCGCATTTAATCGACTTAATGGAGCGCGATGGCCTCGTCGGTCCCGCCGACGGTTCGCGCCCCCGCGAGCTGCTCAAAGCTCCCGGCTGGCTGCACGAAATCTCCGCCATGAACGAATAATCCCGAAGAGCGCGGGCGCGGCCTTGGGTGCAGGGTTTTCTACGAGACGCGCCCCTCTCGAAAGAAGCGTTCGACCACAAAATCCCCAGTGATTGTTTCTCCGCTTAACACCATGGCCAGCAACTCCCCGCCCAGCACCTCCGGCGCAATCACGATGTCCGGCTGCACCAGCTTGATGCGCTCCATGTGTTTGCTATCGTTGATGGCGACCACGGTTTTCGCGCGCCCTTCCAGTTCTTTCACCGCCAGCACAATAAAGGCATTGTCCGAGTCGTCGGCGCGCATGGCCACAACCGCCTGTGCCTGGTCGGCGCCTGCCCGCCGCAGCGTGTCCAGGCTGTTGGCGTCGCCCACAATCAGGTCCTCGGGGTCCACATCTTCCGTCGCGGGAACCTGCGGCGTCAGCAACACCACCTGCTGATTGCGCTTCTTGAATTCCCGATAGGTGTTGTAGGCCAAGGGCGTGGCGCCGACAACAATGAAATGGTTGTTGCGCTTCATGCGTTTCTCCTTTGGCTTGCTCAGACGCGCGATCATCGGGGCGGCGATGGCCGTAACTGAAGTTGCGAACACCGCCAGGCCCAGAACCATCACCGACATGGCGAAAAATCGCGCGTCCACGCTCTTGGGCGTGATGTCTCCGTAACCCACCGTGCTCATGGTCACCACGGAATAATAGAGCGCCGTCACCAAATCCTTGATGGGCGGCGAAAATTGACCCCCCAGATAGAGGCTGCCGAAAACCGCGTAAATCAGCAGCAGCAGAGCGCTCGTCACCGCAAACAGAGTACCCGCCGCCAGGCTGCTATGGTCGAACCACGCATACGACACCAGCAACGCCACCAGCAGCGTTCCGTCGTAGCTAATCAGCCCGCCGGTATGGCCGTGCCCGATGATGGCCGCGCTGAGCACCATCGACGCGGTTAATACAATGGCGATAATCCAGGCGAAACGCGACCGGAACAATAAACCGATCGACATCACCACCATGGCCACGCCGATCAGCACATAGGGCATGCTGGCCGGTCTGAAATCCAGAATGTGCCGCGGAAAATCGGAAAGCAACACGCGCCGCTGTAGCGTGAGAACCAGCCTTAGTAGAAGAAGTCCCGCGCCGGCCAGCGCGCCGGCCAGCGGGATATGAGGAAACCAGTAGCGCGCCCGCACCAACTGCGCCAAACGCCGGGCCACCACCGTAAAGCGGGCCAGGCGACCCGGCCGCCAGAGCCAGCGCACCACACTCCGCTCGTTCATTGCTCGATCATCCGCCTGGATACCAGTGTAGGACTCAGCCGCGCCGGAAAGCGGCGGATCCTTCGGCGACTCGACGCACACCCTGTGCTCCACCACCAGTGTTTCCGCGGGTTCTCCAGCATCTTTCGAATGGCTCGAACGTTTGCCCAGGCGCGTTAACTTGTTCCCTCGTTCCCTCGTTCCCTTGGTCCCTGTTCCCGTAATGAGTTCCGGCTCTGCCGGGTTCGGTAGACTCAAAGGCAGATGGGCGAAAAGGATGAAAAGGCGCGGGCACGGCAGTTCTGGCTCAGAGTTTTTCTGGTGATCGGGATGCTCTGGGGGTTCTTGCCATTCATCATGACGCCGTTTATCACCAAGGGTGCGTACCACACTTCTTTCGACATCCTGGCGTCGGTTTTAAACTCGCTAACGATATTACCGGCGTGCGCCCTCGCCTTCTGGCGTCGGCGCGTTGCGTGCATTTGGCTCAGCATCGATGGAGCTCTGCTGACGATTGCGCTGGCGACATTCATCGGCCGCACGGGGAAGGTGGATGTCTTGATGACCATTGAGGTCGCCGGACCCGTTTTGATCGCGCTCTGCCTCGATTATTTCGAGGCCCGCCATTGGCCGCCCGCGGTCAGCCCGCGCCAGGCCAAAGCCCAGTTTCGATAAGCGGCGAGGGGCGTGGGATTACCGCCCGCTGAGGTGCGGAAATCGCGCCAGCCAAAGGGCTTTCGCGCGGGTCTTTGACGCCCCGGCAGCGGTATCTCGCCCACCACGGCCGGTGGTATACTCACAGGTCGGGCGCGTGCCTGCGCCGCTATTCTTCATCACCGTCGAGGTTCTTATGTCCGGCCATTCGAAATGGGCCACTATCAAGCACAAAAAAGGCGCATTGGACGCCAAGCGGGGCAAGATTTTCACGCGGCTCATTAAGGAAATCGCCATCGCCGCCAAAGGTGGCGGCGACCCGGACGGCAATCCCCGGCTGCGCACGGCGATTCTGGCCGCCAAAGCGGAAAATATGCCGGCCGATAACATCAAGCGCGCCATCCAGCGCGGAACCGGTGAGCTTGAAGGCGTCAATTACGAGGAGGTTTCCTTCGAAGGCTACGGCCCCGGCGGCGTGGCCATCCTCATCGAGGTGCTGACTGACAACCGTAATCGCGCCGTGAGCGAGATCCGGCATTGCTTCGCCAAAAACGGCGGCAACCTGGGCGAGAGCGGTTCGGTGCGCTTCATGTTTTCCAAGAAGGGCCTGATCGCCGTCGAAAAATCCGCCGCCAGCGAAGAGCAATTGATGGACATCGTGCTCGAACACGGGGGCGAGGATCTCAACGACGAGGGCGACACCTGGGAGATCATAACCGATCCCGGCGCCTATGAAGCGGTTTACGCCGCCATCAAAGCGGCGGGCATTCCCACCGTGATCAACGAAGTGACCATGGTGGCCGCCACCTACACCAAACTCGAAGGCAACGCCGCCGGCCAGATGGTTCGCCTGCTCGAGGCGCTCGAGGATCTCGACGACGTGCAGAATGTCTACTCGAATTTCGATATGGACGCCGAGCAGATGGAGCACGCGGCCGGTTAGCGCCTCCTATGAGGCGTTCGACAACGGCCGCCCGGTTGTGGCGGTCTTTTTTTGAGATGGAAAACCCAGGCAGGATAAAGGAAAGATTTTGAGACGAGCCCAGCGGTTGGTATTGGCGGTTTTCGCGGCGGGGATAGCGGGAGCTATGGCGGTTTCAGCACAAACAGCAAAGGGCGCCGCGCCAGGCGACGATGCGGCCGACAATCCCGTCGCCTGGGTCCGCCAAAACCAGCGCTGGGAAATGGGGCCGTTCTTGAACTGGGGTTTGGGCATCGGCTCGCGGTCAAACTATAAGTTCTTTTGGGGCGGATTCCAAATAGCCAAAGTGTTGACCCCGGTGGTTCACGCCCACGCCTTCAGCGGCCAATTCGAGTTCGGCGGCAACATCATGCCGCTTTGGCAGGCCTACACCCCGCCGCCCCATTTGCAAACCTACACCTGCATCGATCCGCAAGGGCAGTCCTATGGCTGCGTCTTGCCTACAGGCGGCGGCACGTTCCGCGGCGTCAGCCTCACGCCCGTGATCCTGCGCTGGAACTTTCTTACCCATGCGCGTCGCATCCAACCGTGGTTCCAGGCCGCGGGCGGGCTCATCTACACCACCCACAAGTTTCCCCCCAACGTTCTGAGCAACCCGGCTGAGGGCATCGACGGCGGGACATGCGTCTGGAATTTTTCGCCGCAGGGTGGCGCCGGGATTCATTACTTCATCGGGGCCAGGCGCTCGATCGATCTGGGCGTGAACGGGGTCCACATCTCCTCGGCGTCGCTCGGGGATCGCAACCCCGGCGTCAACTCGAGCATTCAGGTTCAGGTGGGCTACACATTCTGGCGCTGAAAGACGCCATCCGGCGCGCCCCAACCAGGGCGTCCCCGGCAGGGAGCAAGGATGAACGGGCCGGTGGTCGAATGCGTTCCTAACTTCTCCGAGGGCGCGGATAAGCGGCGCGTGGAATCGATCGTCGACGCCATGCGCATGGACGGAGTGCACCTGCTCGATCTCTCCATGGACGCGGACCACAACCGCTCCGTGGTAACCATCGCCGGCGGTCCCGCGGCGGTCGTGGAAGCTGCGGTGCGCGCCGTCGGCAGAGCCGTCGAACTGATCGACCTCACCCGCCAAAAAGGCGAGCATCCCCGCATCGGCGCCGCCGACGTCATCCCATTTGTGCCCATCTCCGGCATCCGGCTCGAACAATGTGCGCTATTGGCCCGCCAGGCGGGACTGGAAATATGGCGCCGCTTCGGCGTGCCCGTGTTTTTTTATGAGGCGGCCGCCGCGCGACCCGACCGCGCCAACCTCGAGGCAGTGCGCCAGGGCCAGTTCGAGGGCTTGCGGGAGGTGGTGCACAAGGATCCCTCCCGCCGGCCCGATTTGGGCGGTCCGGATCTGCATCCCACCGCCGGAGCCTGCGCCGTGGGCGCGCGCAAGTTCCTGGTCACCTACAACATCTATTTCGACTCCAACGATGTAGCCACAGTGCGCGCCATGGCCCGCGAAATTCGCGCCGCCTGGGGCGGCCTCAAAGGCGTCAAAGCCCTGGGCCTCCTCGCTCACGGCCGCACCCAGCTCTCCATGAACATCACCGATTTCGAGACCACCCCGGTTTCCACCGTCCATCATAAGGTGGTCAGCCTGGCCACGCGCCACCGGGAGCCCATCGCCGCAACCGAGATCGTGGGCCTCATCCCTGAAGCCGCATGTGAGCGGGAAAGCGATTGGATGCGTCAATTAAGTGGATTCGATCCCGAAACCAAGATCCTGGAGCGCCGCTTGGGCGCGCCGTTGCCTTGGCCGAAGGAAGCGGGATTGAAAGGACCCTGAGTGGCGTCCGGTTTCCGGAGGATGGATTTGTTGAAAGCACTGTTGAAATTTTCGATCGCGCCGGCGCTGTTGGCGGCGGCTACTTTGGCGCAGGCGGCGCAGTTGGATACGGACGCGCGCGGGGCCATTCCTCACGACGTGCAGCAACTGGTGGTCATCGACTACCCGGCCATGCAGGACTCCTCTTCGGCCATGAGCTTGCGCGATCGCGTGATGCCGCCCGAGCTGAAGCAATTCGACGAGGCGCTGCGCAAGTCGGCGCTCAACAATAAAGAGAGCATGGACCAGTATGTGGATACGCTGGCCTTCGCGCTCTTCCGCACCTCCGCCAACAGCGACAATCTCGACACCGTGGGCATTGCCCAGGGTCAATTCCCGGTGCAGGACATTCTGGCTTCCTTCAAGGCGCAAAAATTCAAGCCCACCCAGGTGCGCTCCAACAGCATTTATCCCATGGGCCGCTCGGGCATGGTGCTGTGCTTTGTCGATCCCTCCACCATGGTTTTCGGCGACCAGGACGCCGTGAAAAAAGCGCTCGATGCGCGCGACGGCTTGGCCCCGAGCATGCTCACCAACGGGCCCATGATGAGCGCCATGCAAAGCGTGGACTCCAATCCGCTCTGGAGCATTCTCGACAGCCAGGGCACGCAAACCATGATGCGGCAGTTGCTCGGCGAGGCGGGTTCGGTCACCAACTTCGACACCGTCAAGAAACGCCTGCAGGGCTCCTGGTACTCGATGGATTTTACCCACGGCGTGCACTTCGACCTGACCATCGCCACCGGCGATCCGTTTACTGCAGCCACGGTTTCTTCGCTGCTGAGCGCAGCCGTGATGGTGCGCAAAATGAGCAGCTCCGACGCGGAAAAGCAGGCGCTGGACGCAACCTCGATTGCCTCCAACGCCGGACAGCTCAGCATCCACTTTGCCAGCAGCGATGCCCAGTTCGTGAGCCTGCTGCAATCGCCGCTTTTCCAGGGCATGGTGCGCTGAGGGCTGCCCCTGCTGGATACAGTGGTTTGCTTTCACTGAAGGAGTGGGCTGAAAAGCCGAAGCCTCCGCCAACTCACCGGACCAAGTCTCTACCTTGGAGGCGTTTACAAATTGGTAAAATTTTGTCCTGAAAATCATGGGCTTCGAAAGCCGTGGGCGGAGCCTTGAATGCAACATGATCGGTGCAAAAGCGTAAAATCCAGGGAGCAGACTCCTCAACCGTCAGCATCGCCGACTATACGGACGTGTAAACCTCCCGGCGAGCAACATTCGTCAATACAAGCCCGTTCAGTGGATCAGTCGTTCCATTGGCGCGTAGACAGAGCTCAGGAGCAGTTTCGAATTGTCCGAGCCATCTACGCATCGAAAAATGTACTGGGCTCGCACCCCATTGAGTACGGCATGGCGCCTTCGCCGACGCCAGTTGCACCGAAACACGCGCGGGCCCTCATGACTTGGTCAGTCTGCGGCCGCGAATGCGGCGACTCAGCCACTTGTGCCAACCGAGGTGCGACCGACGTGGAGGCGTCGGGCGATTTCGAACCGTAATATCGCTAAATAACTTATTGATTCTGTAGGCGCGCAGGAAACGCTGGAATCCAACAATGTGCGGTTTTGAAGTACATAAAACGTCACCGTGACCGTGACCGGATTGCTTCCCAGCGTGACCGCCTGCGGGTTGAACGTCGCCGTCACATTTGGCGGCAGCCCGGCAATGGCAAAGTTGACTTTTTCGTTGTAATCTCCGTTCGTCGCCGTCAATGTGAAAGTGAAGGTGGTGCTCTGCCCGGGCCAAAGGATCAGGCCCGCAGGCGCCGATTCGGTCAGCGTGAAGTCGGCAGCCAGCTCAGTCACGGCGTTCGACCTGCTGCCGAGATAATTGTTGCCGAGGCCGAAATAATTGTTGCCGCCGCTGTAAACCGCGGTAATCGTGTCCTTGCCTCCCGGCAGCATGTCCGCGGTGAGCGTGGCAACGCCTGCGCTAAGCGTGCCTCTGCCCATGGCATTGGTTCCGTCATAGCTGCAGCTTCGAGTATCCACGGGAAGGCGATCATCGAACGCAGAGTCTGGGGTTGCTGGTGCAGACGATGCAGGCTTTGGGAAACGGTTTCCATCACTTCGTCCAGGTCGGCGCAGATGCGATTGCGCATATCGGTTTCGCGCACATATTCCCCGACATGCTCGGCCGGATTC
>JASHUH010000553.1 GCA_030040115.1 Acidobacteriaceae bacterium
GCGCGCCTATGAGGTTGTGGAGCGGCTGACGCGGCGGGTGGGCATCTCAATGCCCAAGATCTATGTGATTCCCACCGAATCGCCCAACGCATTCGCCACGGGGCGCAATCCGCAACACGCCTCGGTGGCCGTCACCCACGGGATTTTGGGGTTGCTGAACGACGACGAACTGGAAGGCGTGCTGGCGCATGAGCTGGGCCACGTGCGCAACCGCGACATTCTGACCAGCTCGATTGCGGCTACGCTGGCCGGCGCGATTACGATTCTGGCGCGGATGGGCTTCTGGTTTGGCGCGTTCGGCGGCATGGAAGGCGGCGAGCGCGACCGCGAAGGCGGCGGATTGGGTGCGGTGTTTATGCTGCTGCTGGCTCCGTTTGCGGCCATGCTGATCCAGCTTTGGGTCTCGCGCACGCGCGAGTACGAGGCCGATGCTTCGGGCGCGCATCTGACCGGCAATCCGTACGCGCTGGCGAGCGCGCTGGAGAAAATCTCCGCGGTGAGCCAGCGGGTGCCGTTGCCGGCTTCGCCGAGTTCGGCGCACCTGTTCATCGTGGCGCCGCTGCTTTCCGGGCAGACGTTTGCCAATCTCTTTTCGACTCACCCGCCCATCCAGAAGAGGATCGAGCGGCTGATCGGCCGGCCGTCGGTGTATGGGGCGCAGCGGGGATGACGGGGAGGGGAACAGGGATTTGGACCAGGGACCAAGGGAACAAGCAGTGCAGTAACCTGACGGAGTCTTCAAAAGACAACGAGCAGCGACGGCGATCGATTCCTGGTCACTGATCGGTGTTCCCGGTTCCCCGCTCCTGTATCCTTCCCCAATGAAAACTCTGCTGCGGTTTCTGTTGTATCTTGCGCTAATTGTCTGGTTGGGCGCGGAGATCTTTTTCCCGATCGTGGCCGCGGTCACGTTTCCCACGCTGATGCCGAACACGCATGCCGCGGGCGCCATTGTGGGCGAGCTGCTGCGCATTCTGCACGGCATGGGGCTGGTATGCGGGTTGGTGCTGCTGGCGGTGCTGGCGCTGGCTCCGGTATGGGCGGTCTTCAAACCGCGCGCCGTCATCGCGCCGGTGGTGCTTGTCGTCCTGATGATTGTCGGCGCCGTTTATTCGCAGTTCGGGATTATCCCGGCCATGGAGCGGGACCGCATCGCCGCCGGCGGCGCGATCAACACCGCCGACACGGCCAATCCGCTCACTATGGATTTCAACAAACTGCACAACCGCAGCGTAACGGTGGAAGAAATTGTTCTGCTGCTTGGCTTGGCCGTAGTGGTGCTGGTGGCGCGCGCGGAGAGCACGAAGAACTAGGGGTCACGGGTCAGGGAACAAGAGAACGAGGGAACAGGAATCGGGGACTGGCTTCGAACAAGCGAGCGATTCGAGTCGCGCCTGCGCCGGCCAGCAAAACGCGGGGGCTTCCGCCACTGTGGGAAACATAGCGCCGGCAAAAATCGCTCGCGGGCGGCTAGAGGCGCGGCTCGAAGCTGCTCTGTCCGCCCTGGCTGAACCTGCGCCCGCCCCCTTGCCAACCATGCGCCAAGGCCACCTGGCGCTGCTCAAGCGCTGGTATTACCGGCCCGAGGCGCGCCGCGAAGGCGAAATCTTCTTTCCCGGCGCCGAGGGGCGCTGGCCGGTGAAAGCCATCCTGCGCGGCATCGGCCGCGTGGCCGCGAAAGCGCTGCTCGCATCGACGCGCGGATAGATCTGAGCGCCAGGTTTGACGTCTGTTCGGACCCTCGACGCCGTTGGACGAGGCGCCAGATTCGCGGCTGATACACTGAGGCAGCGAGCAATTGCGCGGCGGGCGTGCTATGGTCGAATTGGTTCCTTCGATTCTTTCGGCGGATTTCGCCCATTTGGCCGACCAGATCGCCGCGGCCGAGCGGGGTGGCGGCACGGTCATCCACGTGGACGTGATGGATGGGCATTTTGTCCCCAACATGACCATTGGGCCGCCGGTGGTGGCCAGCCTGCGGAAGGCTACGCGGCTGCCGCTCGATTGTCACCTGATGATCGATAATCCCAACGAATACATCGCCGCCTTTGCCGAGGCGGGGGCAAACTGGGTGAGCGTGCATTACGAAGCATGCCCGCACCTGCACCGTACGCTGGAAATGATCCTTCACCACGGGATGAAGCCGGGGGTGGTTCTGAATCCGGCTACCCGCGTGGATCTGCTCGTGGAAATCCTGCCCATGGTGCATCACGTCCTGATCATGAGCGTGAACCCGGGTTTCGGCGGGCAGGAATTCATTCCTTTTTCACCCGGTAAGATTCGCCGCCTGGCCGAGTTGCGCCGGGAATTGGACTTGGCCTCCAGGATCGAGGTGGACGGGGGCGTGGCTCACGACACGGTCGCCCGGGTCGTCCAAGCTGGTGCGGAATTGTTGGTGGCGGGAAATGCTGTCTTCGGCGCAGGGCGACCGGAGCGCGATGCGCGCGAATTGCTTGCGGCGGCTCGCCAGGCCGCGGGCGAACCCACCGAAGCAGGCCCGAGCACCGTGCGAGCGTAAGGGACCATTTTTCCTAAGAGCCTGTTTAAAAACTGGCGAAGGAATCGAGGAAGGAATATGCACGGGGAATGTTGCCGGATACGTTGAGGGTATGTATGCGAGCGATTTGACGGATTCTCAGTGGGCTAAGTTGGAGCCATTGCTGCATGAGTCTGTTGGGGATCGGCA
>JASHUH010000554.1 GCA_030040115.1 Acidobacteriaceae bacterium
ACCCCTTGGGTATCCCCAGGGGAGCTATCGCGTCGGCCCGCTGGCGCGCCTCAACATCGCCGCCAGCATGGGTACGCCGCGCGCCGATAAAGAACTGGCCGAATTCAAGCAATTGGCTTCCGGCCCCGTCCTCAGTTCGTTTCACTACCATCACGCGCGCCTGGTTGAGATTCTCTACGGCGTCGAGAAAATCGAAGAGATCCTGAATCACACCGGCATTCTCGACAAGCACGTTCGCGCCACCGCCGGCGTCAACCGTCTTGAAGGCGCCGGCCAAGCCGAAGCCCCACGCGGCGTGCTGCACCATCATTACAAAGTGGACGAAAACGGCAAAATGCTTTGGGCCAACCTGGTCATCGCCACCGGCCAGAACAATAAGGCCATGAACCAGGGCGTGCTCCAGGCCGCCAGGCATTATGTCAAAGACGGCAAATTCACCGAAGGCATTCTCAACCGTATCGAAGCCGTGGTGCGCGCCTTCGATCCCTGCCTGAGCTGCTCCAGCCACGCCATCGGCCAGATGCCGCTGGCCATTTCGCTCGTTTCCGCGACCGGCGAATTAGTCGATCGCGTCCTGCGTTCCTGACCCGGGGCAATCGGCCGAGCCATGACCGAGACTCCAGTCCGCTGCCTCGTCCTCGCCTGCGGCAACTCCCTCCGCGGCGACGACGGCCTCGGCCCCTGGCTCGCCAATTGGGCCGAAAAACAATTTCGCTCCAGTCCCGCCGTCCGCATCGTCGCGCGTCAGCAATGGACCGCCGAGCTCGCCGAAGACATCGCGCACGCCCAATCGGTGCTCTTCGTTGACTCCTCTGTCGCGGCGCCGCCGGGCGCCATCCAGCTTGTCCCAGTCGCGCCCGCTGCCGGCGTTCCCCCGTTCACAACCCACAATTTAGGCGCACCAAAACTGCTCGCGCTGTCCAATGAACTGTACAGCTCGTTGCCCAACGCCGTTTTCCTTCTAACCATCGGCGCCGCCGCAAGCAACCTCGGTGAGGAATTCAGCGAGCCGGTGAAACGCGCCCTACCCGCGGCCTGCACTCTGCTTGAAGCCACCATCCGCGAACTTCTTGCCGGCCGCACCCCGCAATCACCCTTCAGCGATCATAGTGCGCCAGTTTGAGCACGTAAGCGTACTTTCCCGGCAAGTGCTCGGGCAAAGTCACTTCAAGATTGTCGCCCTTCGCCTTCCAGGGCAGTGTCCCGGTTTGCCCCAGGAGAGAAACCTCGATTCGCGGTTGGGAGGGAACGTCCTCAAGGGTCACCGTCCGCGCCTTGGGATCTCCAAGAATCGTCACGTAGAGTTCCTCGCCCTTGCGGGTGAATCGCAGATCGTCTCCCTCCGCAGAGCTTCCCACCGCGCGGTCCCACGGCTCCGTATCGAAAATCGCCTCGCCGTTTTGCTGGAGCCACGCGCCCAGCGCCTTCAGCCGTTCCATCTGCACCGGCGGAATCGTTCCGTCTGCTTCCGGCCCCACGTCGAGCAGCAAATTGCCGTTCTTGCTCACCACGTCCACCAGCAGCGCAATCAGGTCGCCGGGCGCGATGGTCTCCGCTTCGCCCTCGGCCCGGTTGTACCCAAACGACCTGCCCAATCCGCGGCACTCCTCCCATTTCTTCTCGCTGATGCGGTCCAGCTTCCAGTATTCGGGGCTGGTAAAGTCCGCGTGCGCAATTCCGAAGCGGTCGTCAATCACGCCGTCGGGCACTGCGTTATAGTAATCGGCTTCCACCTGCAGTGCGTTCCCGGTCTTTGGCCAGTCAATGTCGTTCCACAGCACTGCCGGATGGTAGCGCTCCATCAGCTCATGAATCTGCGCAAAGGCGTAATCGCCGTACGCCTTGCTCTCCGGCTTCACGCTTTCATAGTCCGCGCTGGTTTCGATGGGGCCGGAGTTGAACGTCCAGTCGTATCCGCCGGAGTAGTAAAGCCCCATCTTCATTCCCTGCTTGCGCACCGCCGCCGCGAGCTCGCCCACTATGTCCCGCTCCGCGTGCCGCTCGTTCTGCGGGATCGATGGGTTCGGATTCACCGTCGTACTCGGCCATAGCGTGAACCCATCATGATGCTTCGTGGTCAGCACCACGTAGCGCACCCCCGTATCGCGAAAGATCGCCGCCCACGCATCCGGGTCCCACTTTTTCGATTCGCGGTTGAAGATGGGAGCAAAATCGTAATAACTGAAGTTCGCCCCGTAGTGCTCCCGGTGGTAGGCCTGTGTCGGCGATCCCGGAATCCGCAGCACGTTCAGATACCACTCGGCGTAGGGATTGTTCTTGATATAGTCGACATTCGCGAAGTCATGCTCCGGATGCGAGAGCGGCGCCCACCCCGGAACCGAGTACAGTCCCCAGTGAATAAAAATCCCCAGCTTTGCGTTGGCGTACCAGCGCGGCAGCGGGTGCTGATTAAGCGAGTCGAGTGTGGGCTGGTATTGCATTGAAGCTTGCGCGGCGCAAACCGCACAACCGAGCGCCAATGCCGCCGCCGTAAAGGTAGAATACCGCCGTCCGTTCGTCATCGAGCTTTCCTTCCATCGCACGGAACATGGCAGATCCCCGCGATCAGCCAGACTGCCATCATAGTTGCCAACCGCGATTCTGCCAACCGCGCCGCGAATAAACGCAAAGAGTGACGGATTCCTCCTGCTATACTCAACCCCTGATGCGACCCGCCGCCATCGCCGTTTTCTCTCTTAGCCTGCTCGTTCAACCGCTTCTCGCCACCGCGCAATCGCCTTCGCAGCGGGTGGACGAAATCTTTGTCGACCTGAACCGGCCCGGCTCTCCCGGATGCTCGCTGGGCGTCATTCGCAACGGGAACTTTATCTATCGCAAGTCGTACGGCGCGGCAAGCCTGGAGCTCGGCGTTCCGCTTTTTTCGCAATCCGTCTTTTACGTCGGGTCAATCTCCAAACAATTCACCGCCGCCAGCGTCGTGCTCGCGTCGGAGCAGGGCTATCTTTCGCTGGACGACGATGTCAGAAAATACATCCCTGAGCTGCCCGACTACGGCCATACCATCACGCTGCGCCAGATGCTGAATCAAACCAGCGGTCTTCGCGACCTATTCGACCTTCTCAATCTTTCCGGGCTCAAGTGGTCTGACTTCAATTCTCCCGGCGACATCCTGAAACTCATCGTGCGTCAAAAAGGCCTGAACAATGCGCCCGGAGACGAGTGGGTTTACAGCAACACGAATTTTTTCCTGCTCGGCCTCGCCGTTCAGCGCGCCACCCAAAAGACCTTTGCCGAATTTGCCGCCGAGAATATCTTTCGCCCGCTGGGCATGACCCACACTCGCTTTTACGATGACGCCTCGGTGGTTGTGCCCGACCGCGTGGCCGCCTACGATCCCGGCTCAAAGGGCGCTTTTCTCGTCGATTGGTCCACGACCTACGCCCTTGTGGGGGCTGGCGGCCTGATGACCACTGTCGACGATCTGCTCAAGTGGGACAGCAACTTTTATGCAAACCGGTTAGGTAAGGGAACCCTCCTCAAAGAATTGGAGACGCCGGGCGTTTTGAACGATGGCAAACCGACGAACTACGGCATGGGCCTGTTTTTGGGGAACTACCGCGGTTTGCCTATCGTGGAACATAACGGAGTGCTCTTCGGGTATCGGGCCGAAATTCTGCGTTTTCCTAACCAGAAATTCACCGTTATTTGCTTGTGTAATGTTTCGAACGCCAATCCCCAGGACCGGACGCGCAAGGTCGCCGATCTTTACCTGAAGGACGACATGCAACCGGACTCGGCTTCCGGCGCAGGCGCCGGCGGAAGCCTCCCCGATCCCGCCCGTTTTGCCGGCGATTATCTCGACCCGCGGGCGCACACCATCGATTCCTTCACTGCCGCGCATGGCGAGTTGTCAGGCTGGGACTCAGTCCTGATGCGCAAAAATGCCCACCAGTTCACCGATCGCTTCGGAGATGCGCTCTCATTCGAACCCTCCGGAGGCGCGATGAAAGCCACGCTCGACGTCCATGGCGAGACGGTTTTCTCGGGCAGTAAAATCAGCGAGCTTCATCTGGATAGGGCGGCATTGCTGCCCTACGCCGGTGATTACCGCAGTCCGGAACTGGATGGGTTATTGCATTTGTCCCTTGAGCAGGGAAACCTGATCCTCAAAGATGGCGGCAATTCTCCCCTCAAGCTCATTCCTATCGCGCAAGACGAATTCGAGGCGGGAGGCAGTCTTGTATTCGTTTTCCAACGGGACGCCCAGGGAAGAGTTTCCGGGATGAGTGCGTTTGCGCCTGCCGCCCGCGGCATTCAATTCAATCGAACGAATTGAAACCGGCAACGAGCAAACAGGCTCGCAGCGGCGAGTCGTCTGCGCCTTAAAACGCCGCCACCGTCTGGCGCAGACTATACGAACTCAGCGTCTTAATATAATTCCCGCGGTCGTAGGGCGACGTATCGGGAGCCGACCGCCGGCTCAAACAGCCCCGCGTCTCGGCCAGCGATGTGTACTCGCGCCTCTCGAGCCAGTAACGCAGATCCGCCAGTACCCGGCCGATGTGCTCGATGCCGTGTAGATGCAGCGCCGAAACCATCATGGTCACCGCGGCGCCTGCCATCACGCTCTTCAGCACATCCTCGGCCGAGTGCACCCCGCCCGTGACGCCGATATCGATTTTCAATTGCCCATAGAGAATCGCCGCCCAGTGCAGCCGCGGCAGCAGCTCTGAAGGCGTGGAGAAATGCAGCGTGGGCCGCACCTCCAGCGCTTCGATGTCGAAATCAGGCTGGTAAAAGCGATTGAAGAGCACCACCGCGCGCGCCCCTGCTTTTTCGAGACGCGCCGCCAGGTTGGACAGACTGGTGAATGCAGCCGACAGCTTCACGGCCACCGGAATCTTCACTGCCTTGCACACACTTTCCACGAGTTCGAGCAATTGCTGTTCGATTTCCGCCGAGGCTTGGTCACGGCTCATAGCCAGCGCATACGTGTTCAGTTCGATCGCCTGCGCCCCGGCCTGCTCCATCTCTCGCGCAAAGCGCTGCCAGCCACCGCTCGTCGCGCCATTCAAGCTCGCCAGAATGGGAATCTTCACCGCCTCGCGCGCGCGCCGAAGATGATCGAGATACACATCGTGCGTCATGTGATAGTCCTTCAGCTCGGGCAAAAAGTGCAGCGACTCGGCAGACGCTTCCGTGCCCCGCGACAAATCCTCATCCAGCGTCCGCGACTCCAGCGCCAGCTGTTCCTCGAATAATGAAGTGAGCACCACCGCCGATGCGCCCACGTCCTCCATGCGGCGAATGTTGTCGATCGAATCCGAGAGGAGTGTGGATGCGACTACGATCGGGCCGTTCAGCTTCATTCCCAAATAATCCATTGCAATGTCGATCATTCCTCACCTCCGGCCGCTGCCGCGGTTTTCTCCTCTGGTTTGGATGCAGGCTCTTCTGGGGGCGCGATGTGGGGCGTGTCTCCGCGGCCGGGCATAGAGGCGCGCGCCGAGTAAACCCGCCACTGCCGCTCCACATCATCTTGCGCTTCCTTTAGCAGCTCAGTGGCCATCTCAGGATTACCCCGCGCCAGCATCGTGTACCGCGCCTCGCGATAGGCGTACTCCTTTAATCGGATCGCCGGCGCTTTGGAATCGAGCTGGAAAGGATTCTTGCCCTCCTCGCGCAATCCCGGGTTGTAGCGCATTAGAGGCCAGTAGCCCGATTGCACCGCCAGCTTCTGCTGCTCGAGCCCGTGCACCAGGTCGTAGCCATGCGCGATGCAGCTTGCGTACGCGATGATGAGCGATGGTCCCTCATGCGCCTCGGCTTCCTGGAACGCTTTGATCACATGCGTGTCGTTTCCTCCCAGAGCTACCTGCGCCACGTACACCGAGCCATAACTCACGGCCTCCATGGCCAGATCTTTGCGGCTCGTTCTCTTGCCACTGGCGGCAAATTTCGCCACTGCACCGCGAGGGGTCGCCTTTGAAGCTTGTCCACCGGTGTTCGAATAAACCTCGGTGTCCAGCACCAGCACGTTCACATTCTTGCCCGAACCCAGCACATGATCCAGCCCGCCAAAACCGATATCAAACGCCCATCCGTCGCCGCCCAAAATCCACACGCTCTTGCGCACCAGCGCATCGGCAATCGCCAGCAGATTCTTGGCCTCAGAAGAGCTGTTTCCTGCCAGCGCGGCGCGAAGCGCCTTCACCCGCTCCCGCTGCCCATCGATCTCCGCTTCCGTTTTCTGCGAAGCGCCCACCAAATCCGCCGCGAGCTCCGCGCCGAGATCTGCGGCAAGCCGCGTCACCAGCATTTCCGCAAACGCCTTTTGTTGATCGAGCGCCGTCCTCATTCCGAAGCCGAATTCCGCATTGTCCTCAAACAGCGAGTTGGACCACGTCGGCCCGCGCCCTTGCCCATTGACGCTATAGGGAGTCGTCGGCAAATTACCGCCGTAAATCGACGAACAGCCGGTGGCGTTGGCGATGTACAGACGGTCGCCGAACAATTGCGTCAGCAGCTTGATGTACGGGGTTTCGCCGCACCCCGCGCACGCGCCGGAAAACTCGAAAAGCGGCTGCAACAGTTGCAAATCCTTCACCTGCGTGTGCGAAAGCTTCCCGCGATCCACTTCCGGCAGTCCCCAAAAGAAATCCCAGTTCGCGCGTTCCGCCTCGCGCAGCGCAGCCTGCGGAGCCATGTTGATCGCCTTCTTGCTGGCGTCGCTCCTGTTCTTCACCGGGCATACTTCCACGCACACCCCGCAGCCCGTGCAATCCTCCGGCGCCACCTGCAGCGTGTACCGCTCCTGCTCCATGCCCCGCCATTTCGGCTTGGCCCATTTGAGTGTCGCCGGCGCCTTATCGCCCAGTTCCGCCGCGTACACCTTGGCGCGGATCACCGCATGCGGGCACACCATCACGCACTTGCCGCACTGGATGCACAGGTCCTTGTCCCACACCGGAATGAACTGCGCAATATTGCGCTTCTCCCATTGCGTGGTCCCGGATGGAAATGCTCCTCCCGCCGGAATCGCGCTCACCGGGAGCAAATCTCCGCGCCCTGCCGCAATTTCGCCCAGCACGTTCCGTACAAACTCCGGCGCCTGGGGCGAAATCGCCGGAATCAAATCGAAACTCGATCTAGCCTCCGCCGGCAGCTCCACCTTCTCTAAATGCGCCAGGGCGTGATCCACGGCGGCAAAGTTCTTTTCGACCACCGCCTCGCCGCGCTTCCCATAGGTCTTCTCAATCGACTTCTTGATCTGCCGGATCGCCTCCTCGCGCGGCAACACCCCGCTGATGGCGAAAAAGCAGGTCTGCATGATGGTGTTGATCCGCGAACCCATGCCCGCCTCACGCGCCACCTTGTAGCCGTCGATCACATAAAAGTCAATCTTCTTGCGCAAAATTTCCTGTTGCGTAGTGCGCGGCAGGTGCTCCCATACTTCGTCTGCCGGATACGGCGAGTTGAGCAGGAAAACCGCGCCCGGAGCCGCCGCCTCCACCACGTTCATCTTTTCCAGAAAACTGAAGTTGTGGCAGGCTACAAAGCTCGCCCGGGTAATCAAATACGACGACCGGATCGGATTCGGCCCAAACCGCAAGTGCGACGTCGTCATCGATCCCGACTTCTTCGAGTCATATACAAAATAGCCCTGCGCGTAATTAGGCGTGTTGCTGCCGATAATCTTGATCGAGTTCTTGTTCGCGCCCACTGTGCCGTCCGAACCCAGCCCGTAAAACAGCGCTCGCACCGTCTG
>JASHUH010000555.1 GCA_030040115.1 Acidobacteriaceae bacterium
TTCACCGCAGCCAGCATCTGGCCGCCCAGAGCATGCGCTTCGAGCAGATGGCGGAAGTTGAGAACGGTCGTCTCGTCCGGCGCCGGGGCGCGGCCCAGAGCGATGCCGGCAAAGCGCCGCAGCACCGGCGATTCATAGAGCGCATCTTCCACCGCCGGGCCGGAAAGCGCGAACCACTGCTGCAGAAAATAGACCCGTAGCATGATTTCAAGCCCAACCGGCTTGCCGCCTGCTTCGCCTTTTGAATAGTGCGGCGCAACCAGCGCCAGCAACTCCCCCAGGGCATGACAGTATCCATCTCTTCCACAAACTGCTCCCGCCGGGTCTGCTTCGAGTAGCGTTGAAACTCTGCCTGCTGAGCCAACGTAAGCTGCCCCATGCGTGATCGATCTCCTCACTCCACACTACCCGCTTCAGTTGTGGATTGGGGAGTTCTTCAGAGGGCCTTTAAGATCCTCGCCAGAACTCCTTCTTCAGTCGGCGGACCGAAGAGGACAATCATTATTCGGCACGAGGAACGTGAGCATTAAGGGAGACTGGAGTCTGTGACGACAGATCTTTCTCAACTCGAATTGTGGTTTGTTACCGGTAGCCAGAACCTCTACGGTGAGGAAGCGCTGGCGAAGATTTGGGAGCATTCGGTCGAAGTCACACGCGGATTGTCTCAATCGCCTGATATGCCGATAAAGATCGTCCCAAAGCCGGTGATGACGTCGGCCGATACCATTGCCAAGCTCTGCGCCGACGCAGCGCGTGACGAGTCGTGTATCGGCATCGTCGCCTGGATGCACACATTCTCTCCCGCGCAAATGTGGATTCGCGGTCTCAGCGCCTTGCACAAGCCGTTTCTCCACCTGCACACCCAGTTCAACCGTGATCTGCCTTAGTCCACGATCGACATGGATTTCATCAACCTCAACCAGTCTGCGCACGGCGACAGGGAGTTCGGATTCGTCGGTGTGCGCATGGATCTGAATAGGAAGGTGGTCGTGGGTTTCTGGCAGGACGAGGCAGTCCAGAGGCAGGTAGCGATCTGGGCTCGTGCCGCCGCTGCCTGGCATGACGCGCGACGCCTGAAGCGACGCATCGTAAGCCTCACTACACTATAAGTGCTGTGAGGCTTATACTACCGCAACACGCTTTTCACCCGCTCCAGAAGGACCTCTCAACCGCTTTTCAAGGGGCTCAGAATGCGCCGGATTTAGGTACCGGGGACGTGAACTGTGAGCCGGCTTCGGAAATTCGGACGGGGGGATGAGTGGGAGGATTGTTCCTCAGCGAGCCATTAAGATGGCAGAAAAGAGGAGCAACGATGGCACGACGTCCACGCCGGAATCACACAGCGGCCTTCAAAGCGAAGGTGGCGCTGGCAGCCCTGAAGGGAGACAAGACCTTGGCCGAACTGGCTCAGCAGTTTGACGTTCACCCCAACCAGATCACGGACTGGAAGACGCGGCTCGCCGAAGGTGCAGCCGCTGTTTTCGGTGAAGACAAGGCCGAGGAGCAGGCCAAGGTCGATGTAACGCGGATGCAGACCAAGATCAGCGAGTTGGCGCTGGCCAATGATTTTTTAGAAAGTGCGCTCGTCAAGGCGGGTTTGCTGAGCGCAAAGCGATGATTGACCCCGAGCACGCATTATCGATTTCCCGGCAGGCTGAAGAATTAGAGGTGAGCCGCTCCACGGTCTACTATTGTCCGCGCCCGATCTCGGACGCGGACCTGATGCTGATGCGGCACATCGACGAACTGCACCTGAATTATCCATTCGCCGGCAGCCGCATGTTGCGCGACATGCTCAGCCAGCAAGGACTTGAAGTGGGCCGGCGCCATGCGCACGCTCATGCGGCGCACGGCGATCGAGACTCTCTATCGCAAACCGAACACTTCAAAGCCCGCGTCAGGACACAAGGTTTATCCGTATCTGCTGCGCGGCCTCGCAGTCACTCGGCCCAATCAAGCGTGGGCTATGGATATCACTTACATTCCCATGGCGCGCGGCTTCGTCTATCTGGCCGCAGTGGTCGACTGGTTCAGCCGCCGCGTGCTCAACTGGCGCGTGTCGATCACCATGGACACCTCATTTTGCATCGAGTCGCTGGAGGAGGAGATAGAGAAACACGGTCGGCCGGAGATCTTCAACAATGGTTGACAGCTTGGCTTCTTAAGATGGACAGCTCCGTGACGTCTACATCTCAAGGATTCCGGGGGAGGACGAAACAGTACGCAGTGTATTTGATTTCGCTCCAGGCGCGCTCTCCGACGGGATAACCGGGAAACAATGGCGTGTTGGCCGGCGTGAACTTGACACGGACCCAGATCGCTTTCTTGCCGCGGGTGAGATCGCGAGAGATGAGGAACTCGTCATCGCGAAATCTGCGATTCGAAGTTTCGACGATGTGCTGGGTCGCGCCAAGTTCCTGCTTCGGATTGGAATAGACGACCGTATTCGATCCGGCGAGATACCAGACCCCTGCGTCTTTCCATTGCCCTTTCGGGTTGTCGGCAATGTACACTTCCGCGCGCTGGTCAGGATAAGCATAGTCGAGCTTGCGGCGCAGAAGGACACCGAGGTTATCTGGACGAAGACGAAGACGGAACTCTGAGGTGCCTTTGGTAGTCCGGCCCGTGTCCTGCTGGGCAGGATAGATTTCCTTCCCGTCGAATGTATCCACTCCCCACTCATAACGTGAAGTAATGGTGTATGGAGCAGAAGCATCTGGCGAGGAATATGCGTGCGCCCGTTCATCCGCCAGATTGCCGATCTGCAGTTCGTCCGTTTGCACGAGGGATGGCGACGGCAGGCCGTACCAGTAAGTTACCGTTTCGTAATGTTCGGTGGATTCATCGGTTCCGCCATGTTCGAGATGAATCACAGCATTCCTGCCAAAGGGCATGAGGTCAGCGAGCAGAAACCGATAAGCGGATTCGATGAGCGCATCGGGGTTTGTGTCGGTGGGAGCAGACGTAGCAGAGCAGTTGGCGCCGGGCACGAGTCCGGAACACGGCATGGGCGGGCCGACCGGATGGCCCGCGAAGGGTAGGGTTATCGTGAGGCCGCGCCCCCAATAGTCGCCACCACCGCCCCACTCTTCGGTGCCCGTGCCTTGGGCCTGCGGAGTCAGACTGTCATCGAAGAAGAAACGCGGATCACCTTCAAGGGTGCGCAGATGAGCGTCATGCGAAAAGATGAAGGATGTTCCCACAAAGCTTCCGGACCATACCGTCGAACTCTCTTCGTTGCGCGTGTCCAACAGAACAAGGTCTTCGCCCGGCGTCGGTTGAGGGAAGTCGCGATAAGTCGCATGAAAATACGAGAGCTGATTTGCGGGTTGATTCGATGGCAGTGTACGCAGCGACCACTGCACGCCGTCGACAGGTTTGCCGTCGCCCACAAGCTCAATGCGTGCCGACTTGAAATAGGGCATCGGGAAGTAGCAGGAAAGCTGAATTCTGCTGTCGGCAAAGCGAATGCTGACGGGGAAGGCCTTGACGAGATATTCACGATGATCGCGGTTGTACAGAGTGCCCGCTCCGAAGAATAATGCGATCGGCGCGTCAACCGACGGCTGGCTCCTTCCATCCCACGTGATACGTAGATGAGCATTTTCAAACGCTGCTGCCTCATCGCCAGGGATGGAGAGCGTGAAAGCCCGAATTGCGCCTCTGCCCTTGAGCCTGACGGGCGTCACGGCACCGGTTTCAGGAATGTTGACTTTGCCGGACAATTGCTGTGTGTCTGTCACCGGCGCAATGTCGGTTCCGGACTTCGAAAGAAGGTCCAGCACATCGGCGCTGGGGATTACGTTTTCGTTCCAGCTCTGGATTGGATGGGACAAGGGCGTTCCGGGTACGAACTGGTCGTAGATGTAATAGCCGGTTCCATAATGCGTGCGGGAGTAGGCCATCTGAAAACCATGTTCAAATTCGATGGGGCTCCAAATGAGGTCGGCGCCTTTGGTCTTGGCCCATGTTTCATTCAAAGGGCTAGGAAATGGAGCCGCTGGAATAAAAGTGGGATTGGGATCAGGATGCAGAGGGTCGCGAGTGCTGCTTTCCTGAATGATGTAATCCTTGCCGTCGACGACATAGTGCCAGGGGCTGCCGTGCCAATGGTTGAAGCGCGTGAACATAAGAGTCCCGGGTCCCTCGACGTCTAGAGTGACGTTAAAGTCGTCGGCGAGCTGATACAAAAAGTGGGAAGCGTCCGCACCTTCGTTTCCACCGGAGCGATCATATGTGCTGCGCATGTAGGCGCGCATGCCGATCCTCTGGTTGGGCCATTGGTCCCAGGCGCGATATGCATCGATACCAATAGGGATTGACTCACGCGCTTTATCTTGCGCCCCGACAGGAATAGCCGCCCAGAGCAGTAGGAAAAGACAGAGTCCACTCCAGACGCGATGTTGCCATCCCATTTTTACCATCCTGCCTCCAATCTGGATAAGGATCGATCAAGATTCTGGGCCCGTGAGGCGATTCATAGCGGCAGTTATTGACGTTGCGCGAGATTTGCTGCAATACAAGGATGATTAAGCCCGACGGCCTCTTCACATCGAAGAGGCCATCGGCCTCAATCTCGATAGGATCCTTTCATACCGAACCCGCTCTAAAATACATATTTCGCAGCAATCTGCATGATGCGAGCATCGTTCGCTGTGCTTAAGATTTGCCCGAACTGCGCCGAGGTGAAAGTAGCCGTCGGATTGGAGAACTCCGGATGATTTATCACATTAAAGGCTTCTATTCTCACGTCAAACAATTGCGGTTTGTGGAACGCTTCATACACAAAATCGCGGTACACCGCCATATCTGGTTCATATCCTCCCGGCCCTAGAAGAGAGTCCCGGCGTGCATTGCCGTAGGTGCCTGGCACGTTCTCGCTGTAATCTGCGGTATTAAACCACTTTCGGAGCGAGCGCGATATGCTATTCGGATTTCCGGTCACGTCCGGCCTGTCGTCGCCAACTCCGGTCAACGACGCGTCTACTCCCGTTACCGGAGAAAACCAGTACCCGGCGTCACCGCTCACGATCAGTGAAAGGTGCCAATCCGCAGCGGCCCGTTCCGCGAGATTCGCCGTCCAATGCGGTGTCCCGGCAACCAAGGACATGTTGTATATCTGGCGGGTATCGGAGCCGCAATTACCCCTCTCGCCAGCCAGATTGTAAGGATTCTGGATGCTGCCGCTCTCTTCTACGAACGCATCCGCAGTATTGATGCAATGTGCCCATGTGTAGTTGAACAACAGGCTCAGGTTACTCTTTAGTCGCCGATTCAGCGACAGGAGCATGCCATTATATGAGGAAGTTGCGCCGTCGTTTACTGTATCTATGGATGAAAAAGCGGCTCCCGTAACCGGACTCAACTGAGCCAGTATTCTTCTGCTGTTGGTATTTGCGATTGTGGAACAAGCGCCCGAGGCGCATTGCCCTGGAATGTACACAGCCGGGTCAGCCTGGTAAAGAGCCCAAATATGCGAACTCTCATTACCAATATAGTTCGCTGTAAGCAGCCAGTTTGGACCCAACTGTTGTTGGATGCTCACATTCCATTCCTGAACGTAAGTCGGCCTGGGGTGCAGCGGATCATTGATATACACCGCTTCCGGAACAAATGTTGCACTTTTAGTCGGCGGATACGGTAGGGGGTATGGGTCACCCCCGGGGTAATCTAGGAAGGGATTCGCCCAACCGCCTGTAGGATCGTCGAGGGTGATGTTGTTCCCCCAGGGGGGTTCGAAGGCAAATCGATCAAAGATTTCAAGGTCGTCTCTTCCGTCATTCAGGATGCCGTAGCCGACATGCACGACGGTCTTTGCATTCCCTAGAAGATCCCAAACCAGGCCCGCGCGAGGAGCAAGAAGGCCAAGGGTGTGAAAGATTCCTCCTTCTGGAAAGCCCTTGTCTGCAGGGAAGGTTAGTCCGGGAGGTGCATTCTGAAACACCGTGGTGTACTGGCCCAATGCAAACGCAGCCTGATCGAAGTGTGATGCAACGTTGTTTGTGTCGTGCATTGGAAGATAGGGCTCCCAGCGCAAACCCCCAGTGAGAGTCAGACTGCGGCTCAATTTTATGCTGTCGGTGCCATAGAAGCCGAAATAGTTCTCGATAGGATTCCACAACTCTAAACTCCCAGGCGTGAACGTAGACGTGAGCCCCAGCATCAGGTCGCTCAAAGCATTCCCCGTGATGCTGCCGTTAAAGGTGTACGCGACATTCTGCGCGCTTGAGGTCGTGTAGTCGAGGTATTTTCCGACCCAGTCAACGCCGAATGCAAAGGAATTGCGACCTCTTATGAGGGTGAAATCATCTGCAATCTGCTTAGTTCCCGAGTAGACCTTCGCGATGGAGCATGTTCCGCACATTGTGGTGAAGTAGTTAGTAACCGCGATCTGCGGTGAGTTTTTCCGGGAGATGGAGCAACGTTCAATCCAAGGAAGGCGGCGGAGGGAACACCGGCAGCGGGACCGCGATTAATCCGTTCGTAGGTCCACGTGAAGTGCAGAGTGTTGAGTGCGGTAGGGGACAGCGTGAATGTATCGCCTGCAGTCAATGCCTGAACTGTATCAATCACACCCGGCTCGGTAGTCAGCAGGAGATCGCCATTGAAGGCGGCCGGATTGCTGTTTTTCGTATAGTAATAGCGCCCGAAAATGCTATCGCGATTAGATTGGTTCCAATCGATTCTTCCGAGATACTGGTTTTCGTTCGAGGGTGACGGAATACTGTATTCCACCTCGCCAGTCACAGGTGCGCCGACGGGGATATATTTCAGCAAGTTCAATGTCGCCGCACTGAACCTTGCTGTAGGTATCTGGTTGCCTGGAAACTGCTGGCCTGTGGTCGGGTCAATGATCGGCGTTGTGACCGCCGAGAAATCGCCCGTCAGTTCCGCTGCAGTCGGGGTGAACGAGATGGTTGTCGGCGGCGCCGTTCTCAGGATGGTTTCCTGCCAACCACCAAAGAAGAAGAGCTTGTCATGCTTGATTGGTCCGCCGAATGTGCCGCCAAACTGGTTCCGCTTCTGTTCGTCGACTTTGGTAGCGAAATAGTTTACGGCGTTCACCGCGCCGTTCCGTATGAACTCGAACAGGTCGCCGTGGTAGACATTGGTCCCGGATTTCGTAACGACATTAACGACGCCTCCAGCCCGCTCACCGTAGCTGGCGGGAATTGAGTTCGTCTGAACGCTGAACTCCTGCAACAAGTCGGGGAATGGAAGAGGCAGATTAACGGTACTGAAGACATCGTTATAAAACCCGCCATCCATCAGATAGTCTGTTCCGTTGGTCGCACCACCAGCGACAGAAATAGTCTCAGAAGTGGGATAGTTCTTGCTGCCAATGAATCCAGATATCATCGTGGAGCCTCCGGATAGTACGACCAGCTGGGCCGGGTTCCTTCCGTTTAGAGGTAAACCGATGACGCTTTGGCGGTTGATTACCTGTC
>JASHUH010000556.1 GCA_030040115.1 Acidobacteriaceae bacterium
TTCGGTTCACCTGATAGGCTCCGAGGTGCGAGACGCCCGGTTGCACACCAGAGGTTTTGCGGGATGCGCTTTCGTGGTTCTTGCCACCGTTCCACCCTCCTTTTGACCCCAGTCACCCGAACCAGGATCACCGGCTGCTAGGCTGAGAAGAACACGCAAATCCCCTTTTGCGAGGTGCGCCATGATCGAGCACGCGAGAAGCGAACCCCCGACCCAAGGCCCACTCACCCAGGAAATGCTTGCCAAAATGAACGCCTACTGGCGGGCGGCCAATTATCTCTCCGTCGGCCAGATTTATCTCAAAGACAATCCCCTGCTTGAGCGACCCCTCACGCTCGACGACGTCAAGCCTCGCCTGCTCGGTCACTGGGGCACCACCCCCGGTCTCAATTTTCTCTATGTGCATTGGAACCGGTTGATCCGCGAGCGCGGCCTGAACATGATGTACATCATCGGGCCCGGCCACGGCGGCCCAGGTTTGGTCGCCAACACCTATCTCGAAGGTTCCTATACCGAAATCTACCCTCACATCGAGCAAAACAAGGACGGCGTCAAGCGACTTTTCCGCCAGTTCAGTTGGCCTTACGGGATTCCCAGTCACGTAGCGCCAGAGACGCCCGGTTCCATCCATGAAGGTGGGGAGCTGGGATATTCGCTTGTCCACGCCTATGGCGCGGCCTTCGACAACCCCGATCTCATCGTGGCCTGCGTAGTGGGCGACGGCGAAGCGGAAACGGGGCCACTGGCCACCAGCTGGCACTCCAACAAGTTTCTCAACCCGGCGACCGATGGCGCCGTATTGCCCATCCTGCACCTGAATGGCTATAAGATAGCGAACCCCACAGTACTGGCCCGCATTCCTCATGCCGAGCTCGAGAACCTTTTCCGCGGCTATGGCTATGAGGTCTTCACCTTGGAAGGTGATGATCCGGCGACGATGCATCAGCAGGCTGCGGCGGTTTTCGATACGGTGATCGACCGCATCATGGCCATCCAGAAGACGGCGCGATCCGGAGGGGCGACGCGGCCGACATGGCCCATGATCATTCTGCGCACCCCCAAAGGCTGGACCGGTCCCAAGTTCGTGGACGGCAAACCCGTCGAAAACACCTGGCGCGCCCACCAGGTGCCTTTGAGCGAGTTGCGCGAAAAACCCGAACACCTGCACCAGCTCGAAGAGTGGATGCGCAGCTACAAACCCGAGGAGCTTTTTGACGAAAAAGGCGCATTGCGCGCCGATCTGGCCGAAATCGCGCCCAAAGGCCGTCTGCGCATGGGCATGAACGCGCACGCCAACGGCGGACTGCTGCTGCAGCCGCTGCGCGTGCCCAGTTTCCGCGAATTCGCGGTCAAAATTGAGGGGCGGGGCCAGTCCGACGTCGAATCCACGCGCATTCTCGGCCGCCTTCTGCACGCGGTGATGCAAGCTAACCTCGACCAGCAAAATTTTCGCGTCTTCGGTCCCGACGAGACCGTCTCCAACCGCATCGGCGACGTGATCACGGGAACCGGAAAGACCTGGGAGGCCGAAATGCTGCCAGTCGATGTCGATCTCTCGCCGACCGGCCGCGTGATGGAGGTGCTCAGCGAGCATTTGTGCCAGGGATGGCTTGAGGGTTACCTGCTGACCGGCCGCCATGGGTTTTTCTCCTGCTACGAGGCCTTTATCCATATCGTGGACGCGATGGTGAACCAGCACGCCAAGTGGCTCAAGACGACGCGCGAAATTCCCTGGCGCAAACCCATCGCGTCACTCAACTACTTGCTCAGCTCACTGGTCTGGCGCCAGGATCACAACGGCTTTTCCCACCAGGATCCCGGATTCATCGATCACCTGGTGAATAAGAAGGCCGACGTAGTGCGGATTTACCTGCCGCCCGACGCCAACTCGTTGCTTTCGGTGGCTGACCACTGCCTGCGCAGCCGCAACTACATCAATCTGATCGTCGCCGGCAAGCAGCCGGCGCCCCAGTGGATGACCATGGATGAGGCTGTGGCTCACTGCACCACGGGCCTCGGCGCGTGGCCGTGGGCGTCGAACGATGCAGGAAATCCCGAAATGGTGATGGCGTGCTGCGGCGACGTGCCCACCATGGAAGCTCTGGCGGCCGTGTGCCTGTTGCGCGCCCGCATTCCAGACCTGCGCATCCGGGTAGTGAACGTTATGGACTTAATGGCGCTGCAACCGCAGTCGGAACACCCGCACGGCCTATCCGACGAGGAGTACGACGAGCTTTTCCCGCCTGCCGCGCCCACGATTTTCGCCTTCCACGGTTACCCGTGGCTCATTCACCGGCTCACCTATCGCCGGCACAATCACGACAATTTGCACGTGCGCGGCTACAAGGAAGAAGGCACCACCACCACGCCTTTCGACATGTGCGTGCTCAACAACATCGATCGTTTCCAGTTGGCTCTCGACGCCATTCGCCGCGTGCCGCGGCTGGCGGCGCAGGTGAGCGCCGCCCAGCAATGGTATTCGGAAGCAATTCAGCGTCACCGGCTCTACGTAACCGAGAACGGTGAAGATATGCCCGAAGTGAGGAACTGGCGCTGGCCGCAATGAACCAGCAAGTCAGCGGGCCAGCGAGTCAGCGGGTTCCGCGATGGAGAGCTGGCTTGCTAACTCGCATTGCCGCCAGGGTGGGAAATCAAAACAGCCCCATCAACCTGAGAACCCGTTAACTCGCTAACCTGCTAACTCGCTGACTAGCTCACTTGCCAACTCGCTGACTAGCTCATCCGCTGCTTCACGAAAGGCTCTATCCCTCCATGCCCTCCTTGCCCGTCCTGGTTCTGAACAGCGGTTCGTCCTCCATCAAATTCTCAGCCTATGAAGCCGGCGCTGGCGAGCCCGAAAAGCTTTTCGAGGGCGCCGTGGACGGGATTGGGACCGATCTCGGCAAGTTCTGGATCAAAGACGCCAGCGGTCGCAAACTGGCGGACCAAAACCCGGCGCTGCCCAATCGCGCCGTCGCGTTCCAACTGGTGGAAGGGGCGGTTCACTCGGGCGACTTCCCTGCCCCCGCAGCCATCGGCCATCGTATGGTTTGCGGCGGGCCCACCGTGCTCGAAAACCAGCTCATCACGCCCGACCTGATCGACGAGATGGAGCGCTACACCGCCTTCGCGCCGCTGCATACTCCCATCGCCGTTTACATCATGCGCCAGGCCCTACACCTCTTTCCCGGCGCGCCGAATTTCGTCTGTCTCGACTCCTACTTCCATCGCACCATTCCCGAGGTTGTAAGTTACATGCCCATCCCCGAAGAATATTCCGCGATGGGCGTCAGGCGATTCGGCGCGCACGGCATCTCCTACGAGTCGATCGTCTACCAGTTGCAACCCCAAGTTCCCGGCAAGCTCATCGTGGCGCATTTGGGCAACGGCGCGTCGATCTCGGCCATTCGCGGGGGGCGGTGCCTGGATACGTCGATGGGATTGACGCCGACGGGCGGCCTCGTCAGCGGCACGCGCACCGGCGACATCGACCCGGGCGTGCTGCTGTTCATCCTGCACAAGATCGCCGAGACGACCACCAACGCGACCGAAGCGGCGAACGCGCTGGAAACAGTGGTCAGCAAGCAATCGGGTTTGTTGGGCGTGAGCGGTCTCTCCAACGACATGCGCGACCTGCGCGAAGCCATCGCTCAAGGCAACCCCAAAGCGCGGCTTGCGGTGGACAAGTTCGTCTGGACGATCCAGAAGTGGATTGGCGGGTTTGTGGCCGAACTGGATGGGCTCGACATGCTTGTATTTACGGGCGGAATCGGGGAAAACGATATCGATTCGCGGGCGGAAATTTGCGCGGGACTGGGGGCGCTGGGAATTGAGATTGATCGGGAGCGCAATAACGTGCGGGGAGCGGCCACTGTCTCGGCGGACACGTCGCGGGTGACGGTGCGGGTGATTCCGCCGGCAGAGGATTTGATGATTGTGAACCATGTGGTGCGGCTGCTAGGAGAGTAAGCGCGCCGCGGCGCTCGCTTCATGG
>JASHUH010000557.1 GCA_030040115.1 Acidobacteriaceae bacterium
TCTCGACGGCGTAGAGCGCGCGCACCAGGTCGATGGCTTCCCGTGCGATCTCGGGAGCAGCCTTTTCCGCGTCGACGAATTTCCTCCGCAAGTGCGCCATGCATCGGGCGCGCACGATGCCGTTGCCGGCCGCCACGTCGTTATAACCGCCGTAGCCGTCGGCAAGCAGAACCTGGTTGTAGTCCTTGAGAAAATACTTCGGTCCATCGCGGCCGCGGCTGAGCGTGAAGTCGAAGACGTTGCAGGGATGCGCGTCGTCGCCGACATAGACCCACATGCGCGCGTTGGCGCATTTCTCCCGGCTCAACATGGGCGTGACGGTGTCGTCGGCGGCCCCCAGGTGCGCGGCCCGCACCGCATTCGCCATCAGTGCGTACAACGGTTCGACCAGATCGGCCACATCACCGCGCCAGGCCGACTGCGTAGCCCGCGAGATCTCGAACCCCTGCCGCGCGAAGATGTCTTCCATGCGATAGCAAGGCAGGTAATCGTTGAACTTGCTGGTCACGATGTAAGCCAGCAGTCCCGGCCCAGCCAGCCCCTTGTCGATGGCCGTCTCCGGCTTGGCTGCGGTCTCGATGCGCGGGTTGTTGCCGTGCTTTCGCAAGCCGGGCAGGCATACTTCTTACGTACATGATGGATGCGTTCGAAGCGCCCAGGAATATGTTCGATCCGCCAGCTCTCCTCCTGGCCGATCTCCTTGCGTTCAACTCCGCAGCACGGGCAGGTTCTTTCTTCCGTACTCAACTCGTAAACATGCGTCGTGACCGGAAGGTTGTCGAAGTTCGCCAGATGACGGCGGCCCTTGCGCCGCTTCACTCGCCGCAGTGCTTCATCCGGCTCCGGTTGCGCCGGAACATCGTCAGGATTTATAGGCTTGCGGTCCAGCGCCTCAGCGAAGCCGAGCAGCATCTGGGCCAGGTCGCCCGCCAACTGCAACCGGTCGGCGCGAGGACCGTAATACCACTTCTTGTAGCGATCCAGTTCCACCCGCAAACGCAGGTTCTCGATGTGCAGATCGTCGGCGCGCCGCCTCTCGCCGTCGCGCTCCCCTGCCAGCGTGCTGCGTTCCAACAGCAACGTGCGCACCATCGCTTTTAGCGATTCGTTGTCATCGGGTAACTCAACTAAGCTGTCTGTGGGAGGCGCATAGTATAGACGAGTAAGTTGCAGTCGGAGTTACTTACACCGCGACCTTTTCCTCGTTATCCTGCCTGGTTCGCGCTCTCCGCTCGTAACCCGGCGCGCGCTTCAGCTTCGTCATGTCGATCCCATCCAGAATCATCGCCAACTCGCTGGCCCGCAATTCCACCGAGCGCGCTCCGTCCTTGACGCGCGGCAGCTTGAAAACTCTTGCCTCCAGCCGCTTGCACCACAAGACAAATCCGTCGCGATCCCACGTCAGAATTTTTAATCTGCCGCTCCGCCGCGAGCGAAAAATGAACAGCCCGTCACTCAGAGGGTTCTGCCCGATGACGGCTCTCACTCGCTCCGCCAAACGATCGAACCCGCAGCGCATGCCGGTCGCCTCCACCGCCAGCCAGATCCGCGTTCCCTGCGTGCGGTCCAGTGTCCGCAAACTCGGCAGCCCGATCATGCCTCTGGCGCCGAAAGCAACTCGCGAAGATGACGCGTGTCGAATCCAGGCTCTACCACCAGGCTGCGGCCCCGGCTCAGCCGCACCTCGATCGCTCCACTGCGCATCTCCCGCGCCGCCCACTTCTTCTCCGCATCTGGCGCCACTTCCACGGCTACGAACTTCGGCGCTTCTGCTTCCCGCAATCTCTTTTTCCACGCGAAGAACTGCCCGCTCCTCAGGCCCCGCTCGCGACAAAATGCCGCTACACTCCGTCCGCTCTGGCCCTGCTCCGCAACCAACCCACGCCACTTCGCCCACGCTTCCGGCTTGCGCCGCCTCATCCCTCAAGAGTGCAGCCTCCCCCACCCCCGCGCAAGATGAGCTTCAGATAGCGCTCACGATTGATTCGACGCGGGGGACCCTCCTGCGCCCGGACATGCGTAAGAACGAAGGAGCGCTGTTCCCCTTGCTTCAAATTGAATTCGGCGATCGCAATTTGGTTCTTCGTCCGAATCGACTCCTGGGTACGCAAATAGACTGTGCCCGTCCCGGCCGTGGCCACCCACGCATTTCCCTCCCGCGGGCCGGTCCAGGGGATAGTGCGGCCATAGTCGAAACGAACGCAAAGTTCCATCTGCACTGAGACGCTCCCCTCCAGGCACTTCGCGATGCGGACGACATCGGAGTGTGTCTCACGAACCGGCATGAAATCCGTGAGCAGAAGAACTCCCGAGCGGGTCTCGAATCGAATTTCGAGAATGAGAGTGTGATCAAGATAGCGGCGTGTCACCTGGCGGGTTTGTGCACGCGGCCCAAGGAACCAACGGCCGTTCTCTTTGATTCCGAGCATCGCTGCAAAACAAGCCGGCGAAGAGGAATCCGGCCAGCAAAGCCAGTCGATCGATCCGTCTTTTCCTACCAGCGCAGCCGTCTCGCAATCGCCAATCAGGGCGTAGTCTTCGATCAAAAGGGCCACGCATTCAGTCCTCAGTCTCGATCGCCAACGGAAAGATTAGATGCAATTTCGTTATGCATCGCCTGCATCAAAGCTGTTGTAAGGAATCGAGATAGGAGGCTGAGAATGCAACCGACTCTCAACGTGGTAATAACAGGTGCTTCGGCCGGATTGGGCCGGGCGATTGCCCATGAATTTGGCAAGGCCGGCGCCCGCGAAACTACCGTGATTTGTCGATCATTCGAGCCGGATGGCGCTTAAAAAGCCCCACTGAAAGGAGATGAACGGCACCACGTTGATTCAGTCCTCGTCAGTGCGATCGGTACCGGCGCTCTTTTCGCGATCGGGCGGCCGGGCGCTCAGATCTGTGATCGCGACCGAGAAGACAACAAGTTCGAGGTAAAAGGAGCACAAATCGTCGTGTGTAACAATGGCGCGGTCAAGGCGCGCTATTTCGCGGCGGCCTCACCAGACATGAAGGACAGCCAGTTTCAGTTGAGGATGAAACACAGCGTCAACAGAGCTCCCATTCGGCACACGAAGAGCCTTGATTGCGGGGGGAGCGCCGCCGCGCTCCCCTTGTAAATGGACCTTGTTAGCGGTTGCATGCGTCACCGTTCGTTTGGCAGTAGTAGCTGTCGGAATTCGATACCTTGTAGCAATGTTGGCTATCGTTCCAGCAGCAGGTAAAGTTATCGTCTGACCCGCACTTATACGTTCCGTCCGCGCAGGTTACATCAAAAGCGCTGCCGGCCCAGCTTCCAACCGGGCTGGGAGCATCCACCTTGATGCCAGCTGCGTGCGCTGCCATTGCGCTGGCGGGTAGCAGGCTTTTCAGCGTTGTCGGATTCTCACCATTCAAAGGCATCGGCTGAGCAGCCGAGGTCACTACGGTAATAGTAAGCACATCCATCATTACAGCCAAAGCAATTCTCTTCATTGTCCTTCTCCTAAGTCGGTCAGGCGAGTATTTCGTTTTCGGCGTCGCAGGAGAACGCAGCGATTTCCGGCATTTGTATGGCGGTGGTCAAAGGGTTCTCGTTTGGTTTTCGTTGGCTCCAATTGCAAAAGCCCCTATAGCGAAACCCGAGAATGTGTATATCCAGGAGCCGCAAAGCTGATTCCCATCTACGCCGAGGCTTCCAGGGGCGATTCCGGAACCTCGTGGTCGAACGGGTCCTCGAACTGCTCCTCCTCGGTCGATCCGGGAAGTGCGCAAATCGAGATTTTGCCGGAGGCGATAGTTGTCGCCACCTGGTCGAAATAGCCCGGTTCCGACAAACCTTTTGGTGCTTTACGGCGTTATAGCCGCGCCGCTGCGCCAACTCGAATTCACGCTCCTGCAATTGCGCGTAGGCGAGCATTCCGGTTCGCATGTACTCATGGGCAAGCTCGAAGATGGAAAGGTTCAGGGCGTGGAATCCGGCTAAGATGACGAGTTGGAAGCGGTATCCCGTCTCCGCAAGCTGGTTCTGGAAAGCGGCAGTCTCCCATTGGCTCAGCTTGCCGCACCAGTGAAAAGACGGCGAGCAGTTATAGGCCAGCAGCTTGCCAGGGAACTTCACGTGGATGGCTGCGGCAAATCGCCGCGCTTCATCGAGGTTGGGTTGGGAAGTTTCGCACCAGATCATGTCGGCAAAAGGTGCGTAGGCCAGGCCGCCGCGGAGAGTGAAGAACCCCTCCATGGTCCGCTCGCCGGTGATAAACGGCGTGTCGGCGGGATCGCAATCGCTGGTGATAAGCTGCGCCGCATCGGCGTCCGCGCGCGCAATCAAAACCGTGGGCACATCGAGTATGTTGGCGGCCAAGCGCGCCGAAATCAGCTTCTGGACGGCTTCGCGGGTGGGCACGAGCACTTTGCCGCCCATGTGGCCGCACTTCTTGGCCGAAGATAGCTGGCCGCCGCCTCAATCGCGCGCGGCATGACCGCGGCCAACGAGTTTTTTCAGGATTGGGAACTGGCGCGCCGTTGCGCCGGCGAAGCCACCGAGCTCATCGGGCCGGGCGAGCACGACCACCTGGTGGAAGACCTTACCCTGCTGAAAGCCAGGATCATGCAATCCAGCGGCATCAACGACGCGCTGCGCGCCTGGTCCGAAGGCATGGTGGGCGACAAATCACCGAAGAATTTGCCGAAATCGTGATTCCCAAGGTATGGAGCCGAATGGACCGGAAGATTTCGCGGGTTGCCGAGCGTCTTTCGATGTCGCCCCAAAAAGTACGGCGCATCCTGCGCAGCTCTGGATCGGGGATGCCGAATCGGTGAAAGAAGCGGCTGTTTGAAGGACAAAGCCGCAGCCGCTGTTGTGGTGGCTGCCCAGGTCTTCGCTAAACGCGTGCAGGTCTCGCGATTGCCGAAGTCCAACCGGAACCCCAGTTAGGCAGTGCATTTTGCGCGTACTCAAACGACGGATCTGCGGATTGCTCCCGCAACGGCGCAATCTCAGAGGTGGGGGGCCGATTTCGCATACCCGCGACTCGTGCAGTGTGAGCTCGCCCAAATATCGTCCGCGAAGTTGGCTATGCGGCAACGAGTCTCACCACGACCTCTCGCACTTCCTGCTCAACCGGTCCGTTCTCCGAAAAGGCCAACGGAGCAGCGGACCCGCTCACGCCTGTCCGCTATTGGGCAACCGGCAGGGGGGTATACGACAGGGATGAGAGCGCACAATGCCCTGGGCGCCAAGCTGATGCAGCGCCTCTCTCGCGACTGCTTACACGATTGCCTTACCTCGGGCCACTGATCGAACTACAAGGCGCGCTCAAGTGTGGGTTCTGAAGTTCTCCAGCCGAAGCGCCAGGGATGGCGGGTTCGATAAGTAGTCCATAAGGTTCACAATCATCTGCGGAGATGTTCATTCCATGAGCGTCAAACAAATAACCGCAGGCGTTCGAAGGAGAAAAAATATGGCAATCAACCGAAGGGAACTGCTCGCTGCCGGTGCAGCGATCGGCATGGGATTCGCAGTTACGGGCGTGCTGGCGCAAGACGACGAGGGTGGTCCGAGGGGCAGAAGCGGCGGCAGCCCGTCGGCGAGGGAGGTCTGGGCGGCCAAGCCGGTTCCCCCGACCCCGTACGTCGCTCCCAATCGG
Source organism: Acidobacteriaceae bacterium (assembly GCA_030040115.1). Taxonomy (GTDB): domain Bacteria; phylum Acidobacteriota; class Terriglobia; order Terriglobales; family Acidobacteriaceae; genus Telmatobacter. Next base: position 5,628 of record JASHUH010000557.1, read on the forward strand.
CTGATCTGGAGATTGTCAGATGTTCTCACTACCCATAACGGCCAGCAGGATTGGACTCAGCACGTGGTGCGGACCCGCGATTACGACGCCTACTGGATCTCGATGGGCCGGGCGAAAAGACCAAGACCCAGTTCTATGCGGACGATCGCGTGATCTGGGTCGTGCAATCGGGGCAAATTCGCTTCACCATCGAGGGCCAGGAGCCTTTTGTCGCGTCCAAAAGCTTTCTCGTCGACGTGCCCGCGCGCACCTACTACAGCACGGAAACGGTTGGTGACGCGCCCTCGCTGCACTTCGAAGTACGGCCGGCCGGCGAGATGCCGAGTTACCCGGTGAGTGAAACGCCGACCCCGGTCCCGGATTGGAGGTACATCAAGGCGGTCATCCACGAACGCGGCAGCTATGACGATGCGGGCGCGCCCCCAGGCCTCAACAAGCCCTATCTCGACTTCCAGAAGGATGTGGTCGAAGCCAACGGGAAAAGCAGTCAGTTTGTGCTCGACGGCCATACCTCGGTTCATGTCATCTGGGGCCCCGGCGTTCCCACGCCGCCGCCCAAGAGTCTCGGGCATTTCCATGAGAATATGGTGGAATTCTGGATCGTACTCGAGGGCAGGCTCGACGTACTCGTCGAAGGTGAAAAGCTCGTCACCGGCGAGGTCGGCGATGTCATCCAGGCGCCGAACGAACGCTGGCATCGCGCCACCTTTCATGAAGGTGGCATGGGGACGCGGCTGGCGATCACGCCGCGCCAGTTGGGCGGCCAAACGCACTATATGCAGGTCGACGAAAATGGAGGCGGCGACTGAAGGCCAGAATACGTATCGATGGAGCGATTCCGCGGCGCAGGATCGGGGCTTTGACCTGGGAACCAAGACAAAAGGTTCGCGAGCGGAAGGAAACGGCGATATATTGGTACGCAGCCGAAAGGCAATGCGGAAATTTCGGGTAAAAGCATGCGCTCAATTTGTTTTGCCGCTCTGCTCGCGGTTTTCATCGCGCCCCCAGCACACGCGAGCCCTGTCGAAATCCTCGTTCTCTCACCCGGCTTTGTCTACAATGCCGGACTCGTGGATCTCGCCGCCGCCTATGCCAAAGAGACTGGTGTCAAAGTCACAGTCAAGTTGGAAAATATGGGCAAAATCATCAACGATATTAAAACCGGCACGCCGTCGCCCGATGTAGTTGTACTTCCTATGGAGCCTTTCGACCTTATGGGCACGTTGGCCCTCGATAATGGCATTCAAGAAGGCACCTTCAAGCCGCTCGGCCGCGTCCAGAT
>JASHUH010000558.1 GCA_030040115.1 Acidobacteriaceae bacterium
GCCGACCGCGTATATACGCTTTCTCCCTTTTCGGCGTCAAAGAGTTCAGGAAGTCCGAGAATGACGCGGACGAGATTGAAGGAGCTTCGTTGGTAGTAGGCCTGCTGCATGGCCGGAGAGATCTTGTCATACGGCTGCGTCAGAACGTCATTCAGCCGGACAGCAGAAGGGTTGTAGCGCCAGGCACGAAACGGATAGACACGAGCCATGAAGGCGGCCTTGCTCCCATTGAAACCATGGAAATTTTGCCCCGGCTCTCCGTTTCTGCACGCGAGGAGGGCCGTTGCATTCCAAGCGGTTTTCGCCCACTGTCCTTATCCTGTTATGCAGAGGGCATTCCCACGGGAAGCCAGCGTGGCAAGAGTTCTTTGGGCCCCGGTAAGTAGGGACAAAACCGCTTAGGATCGATTGTATCTCAGCGCCCGTGGAAGGCCGGATTTTGCGGAATCCGGTGCGTCGGGTCTGCGAATGCGCCGCGGACGCGCCGACGGGAGGCCATCCGTGGTACTATCGCGTTCTAAACCCATGGTGTTTTGGCATGACGAAGCTCTCTTTCCAGCGCGTTCCTCCCCAAGGGGGCGGTCCATTGCGCCCCCTCCTTCGGCGCATATGGATGTGTGCTTTGGCGGCCGCTGTTGCCGTCGCCTACGCCCCGGCGCAGAGCGATGATCAACTGAACAACGTTCACGTCCAGCCTCCGTCATCGAACACCGCCCCGACCAGCGAACCCAAGGGCGCCGAGGCGCCTCCTGAAACCGGCAGAGCGGCCCTAAACGTTCATCCCGGGTCGTTTATCCGCATGAATGTCGACTTGGTCCTGGTCCCGGTGACCGTCACCGACCCCATGAACCGCCTGGTTACCGGCTTGGAACAAAACGACTTCCAGGTCTACGAGAACAACGGGGAACAGAAAATCACCAGCTTTGCCTGCGACGACGCGCCGGTTTCCATTGGCATCATTTTCGATCTTTCCGGCTCCATGACCTCCAAGCTCATTCGCGCCCGCGACTCCATTCTTACTTTCATCAAAACCGCCAATCCGCAGGACGAGTTCTTCGTGATCGGGTTCAATGACCGGCCGGAGCTGATCGAGGATTTCACCAGCTCCGTCTCCGACATCCAGGCTCGGCTGGCCACTGTCCATGCCGGACACCGCACCGCGCTGCTCGACGCCATCTATTACGGAGTCAACGAGATGCAATACGCCAAGCACGAGCGCAAAGCGCTCCTGGTGGTTTCCGACGGCGGCGACAACCGCTCCCGCTACACCGAGGGTGAACTGCGCTCCAAGGTCCGTGAATCCGACGTCGAGATCTTTTCCATCGGCATTTTCGATCCCTATGCGCCCACCCCCGAAGAGCGCATGGGGCCGGAACTCCTCCAAGAGTTGAGCGACGATAGCGGCGGGCGCCTCTTCCGCGTCGACGACGTCGATGAGATGAGCGATGTGGCGGAGAAAATCTCCATGGAGCTCCGCAACCAATATGTGATCGGCTACAAGCCAACCGACCTTACGCGCGACGGGAAATGGCGTAAAGTTAGGGTAAAGGTCAATCCCCCGCCGGGATTGCCGCCGCTCACTGTGTATGCACGTACGGGCTACTATGCGCCTTTGCAATAAAACTCTCCTCGGGGCGCTTATCGCTGCGGCCGCCTTCACGCTGTCTGCCCAAACACCCCCTGCTTCCTCGTCCCCCACGCCCCCTCAGGCGCGGCCGGCTGGCCCCTCGTTCTCCGCCGATACCGACCCGGTGCGCTCGCCCGACGCAGGACCCTCGCCCGCCGAGGCGCCGCTCAAAAAGCAGCAGGGCGGGAATTATGTCCTGCGCACCGACGTCGATGAAGTGGTGCTCAACGCCACCGTGCTCAACGGCAACCAGCTCGTCCAGGGACTCTCCGAGAACGATTTCGAAGTTTACGAGGACGGCGTCAAACAGACCATCCTCAGCTTTCAGCACACCGATCTTCCCGTCTCCATGGGCCTCGTAATCGACAACTCCGGCTCCATGTACAGGAAGCGTCCTGCGGTCAACAAGAGCGCTCTCGACCTGGTGGAAGCTTCCAATCCGCAGGACCAGGCCTTCGTGGTCAACTTTTCCGACGAGGCCTTCATCGACGCCGATTTCACCAGCAATATCGAAAAGCTTCGCCAGGGCTTATCGCACATCGACTCCCGCGGCGGCACGGCGCTCTACGACGCCGTCGCCGCCTCGGCCGACAAACTCGCCGCCGATGGCAAGCGGCCCAAGCAGGTGCTCGTCCTCATCACCGACGGCGAAGACAACGCCTCCACGCTCAATCTGGAGCAGACTATCCGCCGCGTGCAGTCGCTCTCCGGCCCGGTCATCTACTCGATTGGTCTACTCTTCGGCGACGAAATGGATCGCGGCGAGGTACGCCGCGCCCGGAGGGCGCTCGAATTGCTGTCTGCCGAAACCGGCGGCATGGCCTTTTTCCCCAAGTCCTTGAGCCAGGTGGACGAGATCGCCGCTGAGGTGGCGCACGATATCCGCACGCAGTACACGCTGGGCTATCGCTCCACCAAGCCCATGTCGGTCCCCGGTTTCCGCCGCGTCGAGGTCACCGCCAAGGCCCAGGGCATGGGCAAGCTCGAAGTCAGAACCCGCACCGGCTACTTCCCTGTCGTCCGCGTCCCGCGCCAGACCGCCGAGGGCGGCGATCCATAATCCAGCCAGCCGCGCCCACAGGGGCGAACCTGGGCAGGGCCTACACCACCAGCGCGACCTTGCAGCTAGGCGGACAACAATACGACAAAGCCCAGGCCGCGGCTTACTTGGACCATTGGCGACAATCCGACAGATGCCCAGAAGACGGGCGTTCGTTCAGTTGACTCGGTCTGTGCGGAACGGATGCAGACCTGCCGACTAATCTGCCGCGAAGCTTCAAACGCGATAGCCCTGCATGGAACCGACGTAAACGAAGCCAGCCTACTGTTCTCGCAACGCCTGCATCGGATTGACCGAAGCGGCACGAAAAGCAGGGAGGGCCGAAGCCGCCAGAGCGAGGCCAAAAACGGCCATCGCCGTCAGAGCCATCACCACGGGGTCAAAGGGGCTGACGTGAAAGAGGAAGGGGCGCAGCACACTGGATGCGGCGGCCGCACCGGCTAGCCCAAGAAAGGCGCCAACTGCCGCCAGCTTGAGGCCGGAGGCGAGAATGAGGCGCACAATGTCCGCGCGGTGCGAACCGAGGGCCATGCGGATCGCCATCTCCTGGACGCGCGAAGCCACCGAAAATGCAATAACGCTGTAAATGCCAAGCACGGCCAGCAGAACCGCAGCCAAGGCGAAGCTGGAAATCACGACCGTGTTGAAGCGGCGCGGGGCCTCGCTCTGCGACACGACCTGCTCCATGGTTTGCACCTGGGTCAGCGGCAACTGCGGGTCGATGGAGCGGACCACGGCGCGCACGGAGTTCTCTATTTGTTCGGGCGGCAGGGCCGTCCGCACCACAATATGCTCGCTGCCGCCCAAGATGTCGTTGGAGGAAAAGGGGCCACCGAGGCTCTTATCCACTTGGGCCACTGGCTGATAAAATGCTGCGGTCGCGCCGGTGTCGGGCCGGCGATCCTTCACGTCGGCCACTTCGCCTACCACCGTCATCCATGGTCGTCGCGACTTTGCCGTGCCAACGCGCATACGTTTCCCAATTGGGTTCTGATTCGGCCAATAGTGCTCCGCGAACTCCTGATTCACGATCACAACGAGCTGGCTGTCGGCGTTGTCGTCGCCGGTGAAGGTTCGTCCGCGCAGCAGCGGAATATCCATCACGTTGAAAAAGTCGCCGATCACCTCGGAATACGCGGCGGTCGTCAAGGCGGGCCCGCGCGGATCCACGTAACCGTCTGCGACAAAGAACTCGCAGCAGTCGCCCTTTGTGGGAATGGCGCTGCTCAGGGCCACGGATTGAACGCCCGGCAGTCGGCTCAGGCGGAGAAGCACCTGGTTGTTGAAGGCATCGACTCGCGCCTGCGTCGGGTATCCATCATGGGGCAGCGCGTAAGCGGCCGTGGTCACGTGGTCCGGCTGGAAGCCGAGATCCACGTTGCTCATGTTCAAGTAACTGCGCAGAAGCAGCCCTGAAGCGCACAGCAAAATCAGCGCAATCGCGATCTCCGCCACCACCAGAGCCGAGCGCAAGCGCGCGTGGGCGCCGCTCGCCGAGCCGCTGCGTGCGCCAGCTTTGAGTGAGGCGTTTACGTTGGTGCGCAGGGCGGCAAAGCCCGGAGCCAATCCGCACAGCACGCCTGTCAGCAGCGCCAGCAGAAGCGCGAAACCCGCCACCGTCCAGTTCAGGGTGATCTCGTTGGTCAGCGGCAGGTTGGCCGGTAAATGGTTTTTTCCGATCGCAAGGGCCAGGCCGGCGAGGCCAATCCCCAGCACGCCTCCAGTCACGCTGATGACCAGACTTTCGAGAA
>JASHUH010000559.1 GCA_030040115.1 Acidobacteriaceae bacterium
CCGCGTACCACTTGTGATGGAAATTCTTCAGCACCCATTCGGCCGATGGCATCAGACCCGGTTCCTCATCGGGCAGGTCGATGCCCGTCTTCTCTCCAAAGCCAAATTCCTTGGCGTACTTGTCGATGCGGTCGATGCCCAAGCGGTCAGCTAGGTTGTAAAAGAAGGTGTCGCAGGAATCGGGTATGGCGTTGTAAATATCCACGGCGCCGTGATGACGGTCGCAGTGGTAAAAATGCCCGTAAAAATCGGCCCCGCCGTTGCAAACCACGTGCAGGTTCTGCGCGATCCCTTCGGTCAAGCCCGCCACCGACATCAGAATCTTGAACGTCGAACCCGGCGCCAGTTGGGCCTGGATGGCCTTGTTCATCAGCGGGTGCTCGGGATCGGTCAGCAGCTTATCCCAGTCGGCGCGGTCGATTTTGACCGCGAATTTGTTGGGATCGTAACTGGGGTGGGAAACCATGGCCAGAATCTCGCCATTGCGCGGATCCATGGCCACCACGGCCCCCTCGCGATCCCCCAACGCCAGTTCGGCGGCGCGCTGCAGGTCGTTATCGATGGTCAAGCGCAGATCGTGCCCGGGAATGGCGTTCTGGGTGCCGAAATAACCCACTTCGCGGCCGTGGCTGTCTACAATCACGTCGCGCGAACCGTCCTGGCCGCGCAGAATCTCGTCGTAGGTCTCTTCCACGCCGGCCTTGCCCACCACGTCGCCGGGCTCGTCGGCGGCAAAGCGGGGGTCGTTCAAATCGTCTTCGCTCACTTCGCCCACATAGCCGATCAGGTGGGCGGCGAACCCATCGGGCGGATAAAGACGCCGCTCCACGCCGATGGTCTCCAGCTCCGGCAGCTCATTGCGGTGCGCGGCGACGAACGCCTGTTCGTCGGGCGTGATCTCCTGCTTGATGGGGATGGGCTGATAGCCGGGCAAGCCGCGGTAATGGCGCAGCGTGGAGCGCAACTGGTCCAAATCGAGGTTCAGGCCGCGCGCAATCAGCGGCAAATCGGCGTCCACGTCATGGCTCTGCTCGCGCACCAGAAAGCAGGAAACCGAAGGATAATTATCCACCAGCAGCCGCCCGTAGCGGTCAAAGAGCTTTCCGCGCGGGGCGAGAATCGGCACCTGGCGGATGCGGTTTTGCTGCGCTAGCTGCCGGTATTCGGCCGCGCCCAGCACCTGCAGCCGCCATAATCCGCAGGCGAGCGCCAGCAACATGCACAAAATGCCGTACTGCACCACCGTCAATTTGAACGTGGAGAGCTTCTCGCCGCGGTTGCTGCCTTCGATCGGGTACATCCGTAGGTGCTTCTAGAATACAGCGATTCGGTTACATTGAGATGGACGCAAAAGTACTGAAATTGCTCCTTGCAGACCGTTTCCACCTCAGTCCCTGATCTGCAACCGGTCCAGCAACGGAAAAAGAAGCAGGACGATCACCGAGTTGCCGATGGCCTTGAAGATCTCTCCGAGCCAGTTCCACTGGAATTCGAGGCCGAGCAGAAACCGGGAAACAAAAAGATAGATCGCCCCGCTCAGCAGCGACAGGAGAAAAGTGAGCGCCACGCGGATGGTGTGATTCTCCACATCGATGCGCACGCCCACGGATGCGGCCAGATAGCCGGCGATCGATTTGGCGATGCCGTTCAATCCGATGGCCAGATGCGAGAGCGCATCCTCGAACAAGCCCAGGGCCGCGCCCATCAAGGTGCCTTGAATAGGGCTCCGGCGTCCGAGCGCGAAATAGATGGTGACTACCAGCGGCAGGTCGAAATAGGCGTATTGGCCAAAAACCCTGGGCAGCCAGGTTTGCGCCACCAGCGCGGCCAGGGGAACCAGGACGTAAACCAGCAGCGGATAACGATGAATTTCGATATCGCGGCGAAAGCTCGCGCCGATGAAGGACATGCTTATGGGTTCCTCCGCGGCGCAGGCTGGCCGGCGGGCTGGGTTTGTGCATTCGAAGCTGGGCGCCCCGCCGGCGGGCCAGCCGGATGCGGATTCCGGGCGGCGCTTTCGGCGGGCGAGGTTCCGGGCGCGGCAAGCTTCTTTCTTGCCGCTGCCGGTATCGAGCTCGCCGCCCCGTCGTCCGACACTCCTGAAACCACCTTGTCCCCTGGAAGGGGCGAAAACTCATCCGGGTGCAACGGCGACGGCGGCTGTGGCGAAATCGGGTTGGGCGGAGAACTGTCGTTCATTGGTTGCTGGTCCGGCGGAAGGTTGGGCACGATCAGCCCCGGCAGCCGCTCGGCGGTAATCTGCGCGGCCTTCTGCTGCTCCTGGATTTGCCGTTCCATCGCCGCCGCCTGCGCCCCGTCCAGGGCCTCGCTGGTGGCCATGTCCTGCTTTTCCTGCCCGGAGAAGCGCGGCTGCATCGACGTGATCACCAAGACCTCATCCAGCCGGTCCAAATTCGCGGCCGGTTTCAGCATCACGTCGATGTATGCGGGATTATCGGGGTCCGCAATCACCTTCGACACCACCCCCGCCGGCAACCCGCGCGGAAACACCAAATCGCCGCCGGCGGTCACCACCTTTTCGCCCGGCTTGATCCGTTCGTCGGAAAGCACGCCCACCACTTCCAGTTGGCCTGAGGCGTTGCCCTTAAGGATGCCGCGAATGCGGGTGGTTTCCAGCAGCACCCCGGCGCCGCTGGTCTGGTCATTGATCGCCAGCACCTGCGCGTTGTGCGGAAAGACGTCGCGCACCTTGCCCACAATCCCGTCCGCGGTCACCACCGCCATGTCCCGGGCGAGCCCGTTATCGGAGCCTTTGTCGATATAGAAAACCCGCGACTGGTCACTGCCGCTGGCACCGAAGACCTGCGCTGCCACCGTCGAGTAAATATACCGCTGTTGGAAACCCAGCAGGGCCTGCAAACGCTGGCCCTGGCGCGCGTCCTCGAGCAGCGCCGCCTGCTCCAGCCGCAGGCGCCCGATGGTCTGCTCCAGCTCGCGATTCTGCTGCCGCACGCGATGCAGATCCAGGTAGCCCATCCAGAGATTCTCGGCCCCCGATCTCACCCCATGGATGAGCCGTTCGGGCGGTGAAACCACCGATTCCGCCCAAAACCGGATCAACCGCACCCCGGCGCTGTCGCTGGGATCCAGGCTGTTGCGCCCCGCTCGCGAACGACGCACCTGCACGCCCAACCCGATCAGTTGTGCGGCCAGGATGGTGAGCAGCACCAGGTGATTTCGATAGCGGACAAGAAACGATTCCATAACAAAATGCGGGGACTAAGAGACTAGAAACATAGGGACTATAGAGACTGATGAGTTTCATCGCCTCCATACCACCGCCGCAAATGCGCAGAGAGCCGGCCGAACCCTTAGTCCCTCGTCCCTACGTCCCTCAATCCCTGTCTCTAGTCGATCTTGATCTTGCGCAGCAGCCGGAAATCTGAAAGCATCTTCCCCGTCCCCAGCACCACCGAAGCCAGCGGGTCGTCGGCCACGGAAACCGGCAAGCCGGTCTCTTCGCGAATGCGCTTGTCCAGGTTTTTAATGAGGGCCCCGCCGCCCGTCAACACGATGCCACGATCCGAAATATCCGCCGACAACTCCGGCGGCGTGCGCTCCAGCGCCACGCGAATCGCGTTCATGATGACCGCGATGCACTCGCCCAGCGACTCGCGAATTTCGCTATCCTCGATGGTGATGGTCTTGGGCACGCCTTCGATCAGGTTGCGGCCCTTGATCTCCATGGTCAACGGCTTGTCCAGCGGAAAGGCCGACCCGATCTCGATCTTGATTTGTTCCGCGGTGCGCTCTCCGATCAGCAGGTTGTACTTGCGCTTCAGATAATTGGTGATGGCCTCGTCCATCTGGTTGCCGGCCATGCGCACCGAACGCGAATACACGATGCCGCTCAGCGAAATGACGGCGATATCCGTGGTGCCCCCGCCGATATCCAACCATGTTGCCCGAGGGCTCGGTAATCGGCAGCCCCGCGCCGATAGCCGCCACCATGGCCTGTTCCACCAGGTACACTTCGCTGGCCTTGGCGCGATACGCCGAGTCTTCCACGGCGCGCTTTTCCACCTGCGTAATCTCGCTCGGCACGCCGATCACAATCCGCGGGTGCACCAGCATCTTGCGGTTGTGCGCCTTCTGGATAAAGTAGTTGAGCATTTTTTCCGTGACTTTGAAGTCCGCGATCACGCCGTCTTTCATGGGCTTGATGGCCACGATGTTGCCCGGTGTGCGCCCCAGCATCTCCTTGGCGTCCTTGCCCACGGCCTCCACTTCGCCGGTGTTTTTGTTGATCGCGACGATGGAAGGCTCGTTCACCACGATGCCCTTGCCCGCGGCGTACACCAGCGTGTTGGCGGTGCCCAGATCGATGGCCAGATCGCTGGAAAACATGCTAAAGAGCGAGCGCAGGCCATGCGATCGCGAAGAGCGCGAGGGATAACCGTTCAAGGACATTGGAAATTCGAGTTTACCTCAAAGGATTATTGTACGGCCAGAGCGCCTCGCTCGCACGGCTCTGCCGGGCCACGGCCACTCCCACGGCCACCCTTTGATTCACCGGCTTGGAAGTGGCGGCCGCCGAAGGGGGAAACGAGAGAAACAACGCTCGTGTCGGACTCACGTATGATATGGGGTGCATTTCCGGCGCAAAGCCGAGCAAGGCAATGCATTATCCGGCCAAGCCGCACCCGCCACTTCATCAAGGCATGACCGTCGCGCGCTCGTTCCCTCGTTCCTAGTCCCTAGTTCCTAGTCCCTAGTCCCTAGCCCCTGTCCTTCGAGGTATCTCATGTCCCATCCCATTTACCACAATCTGATTGGCGGCCAATGGCTTCCGGCCGCGAGCGGCAAAACCATCCTCAACTTCAACCCGGCCGATCATGCCGAAGTCGTCGGCG
>JASHUH010000560.1 GCA_030040115.1 Acidobacteriaceae bacterium
CTCCTGCTGGTAGTTCAGCGCGTTCTGGGCGCTGATGAGAGCCTGCTTGTCGCTGGCCATTCCCGACTCGGCGTTCACCACGTCGAGGGGGGCCATGGTGCCGATTTGTAACTGCCTGCGATTGTCGGCGAGCAACTGGGTGCTTTGATCGAGGGCGCGCTGCTTGGCTTGCACGTCTTCATAGGCTTGCACCAGCCCCCAGTAGATGGTTTCCACCTGATCCACGGTATACATGAGCTGCTGGCGGAACGAAGCGTCGGTGATGCGGCGGTCGTTCTGGGCCTGATAGATGTAGCGCTTATTGACCCAGATGCCGGCGCCCTGCAACAGGTGTTGGGTGACGGTGGCGCGAAAGCTCGATTGGAGATAAGGGCTGAAGGTTGTGAAAGGCGCATTGGTGGTTACACGGCTGTTCTGATAGCCGACCTGCAGATTGGCGCCGGTGACGAAGCCCTGGTTGAAAGTAAAGTTGTACTCATCGGTGTTCGTGTTCAGCTTGGGCAGTCCGCCGGAAAGCAGTAAATTAACCTCGGGCGTAAAAGCCCGCTCCAGTTGGATGGTCCCGGTGAGCGCAGGATCGAGATTCTCCGGGGTGGGTCCGGCGCCGGCGGTGGTGAGGGTCAAGCCGCTGACGCCCGATCCGGCGCCGCCCGCGCCCACGGTGGTGCCACCCGGTCCGCCGCCAGTGGCGAGAGTGGAGGTTGAGCCGCCCAGCGTTCCGGTGACAAGGCCCGATGGCGCGCCCAGCGGCGCGGCGCCGGTTTCGGTGCGGAGAATGTCAGTGTCCGCGATGTCGAGATCGTAGCGTGCAATGGCGATGTCGTAGTTGTTTTCAATGGCCAGGGCGATGGCGTCGGCGAGGCTGAGATAGATCTTGCCGTTTTTCACCAGGTCATTGAGCCGCACCGAATTGACAAAGCTGGCTTTGGGGATGGTGGTGGGCCAGTATTTGGCCAACGGATTGGGGACGAGGATTCCGGCGTAGGGCTTGGAAAAATCGCGCAACGAGGTGCGCAGAACCGGGGTGGTCACGGGCGCGGGAGCGGCGGGAAGATTGGAGGCCGCTTTTTCGGGATGGGATTCCCCGGCGCCCAGGGTTCCCTGCTGCGCAACACCGGAAGGCATTCCGGCGCTAAGCGTCAGCATCAAGGCCGCCCAAGCGCGCAGGGAGCTGGCCGCGGTGCGGCGGCCGGTGGGGCGGGAAAGGCGCGGGGCGCGGAATTGCCGATTCTCCAACTGACGAGTCCACATCCAATGCATAATTTTCTCCACGAGAATCGTTGCGGTCCTTGGGATGATTTTCCTCAGGATGGCCGGTAGGTGGTATGCCTAACCCACGGCGGTTGATTCGTTCTGCGGTTTGATCTGCAAGGCTGATTCATTATTACGCGGCGACCATGGTGGGTTACGCGGCGCCAGTGATGCCCGTTCCGAGAAGATCACCCTGGCGATCCGGGGCAGGGTCCATGAGAAAACAGACCGCGCCAGCGGCCAGGGCGCCCGCCGGAAAACCAGGATCCGATGGGCTGCGCGGCGAATTAACTAACTGGTTAGTAAATTACCGCGGGACCCGACCTTCTGGCAATTCCAGCTACGGTTTGGTGCGCGCAAATTTCTGCTTATGCATGGCGTAAGAGCTTTGAATGCGTGGTGCGGCACGGGCGGGCCGGCTTCGAGTACTTCTCTTTCACGTGTAGCCCTTGCAATTTCAATTGAAGGTGGCGATTCTTTGAGGGAATCGACCCTGGAGTTCCCGGGCTTGGGCACACAGGAGAAGGAGAAGGGCTATTACCCCGTTGACAGAGCGAAGGCAACCAGCGCCGGCCCAGAACTGGAAGCTGATTCTGGCTTACGATGGCACGGACTTTAAGGGTTGGCAGGTGCAGCCGGGCGCGCCGACCATTCAAGGTGAGCTGCAGGCCGCGCTGGGCCGCATCACGGGCGAGAGTCCACTGCCGCAAGGCTCCGGCCGCACCGATGCCGGGGTGCATGCGCTGGCGCAGGTGGCGAGCTTTGTGCTCCATGCGCCCATTCCGGCGGAAAACCTGCTACGCGCCCTGAATCGGACTCTTCCTATGTTCATCCGGGTGCTGGACGCGAGAACGGTGCGCAGCGCCTTTCATGCGCGGCACGCGGCGGTGGCCAAGACGTACGAATACCGGATTTTCCGCGAGCCGGTTTGTCCGCCGTTCCTGGCGCGGTATGTATATGCCTGCCCCTGGGCGCTCGACCTGGAGACGATGGCCGCATGCGCACAGGTTTTCGTGGGAGAACACGATTTTGCGAGCTTTGCCGCCGCCGACCCCGATTTGGCCGGTCGGGAGGGTGCTCGTGAGCAGGAAGGCGGCGCAGGAGTGTCGGCCGGGGCGCCGGTTGTGGCCGGTACGGTGAAGACGATCTTCTCTTCGCAGTGGGAGCGGCGACCCACCGAGGCCGGCGAGTTGGTGGTGTATCGTGTGCGCGGCAACGGATTTCTGCACCACATGGTGCGCAACCTGGTAGGAACCACGATCGAGGTGGGGCGCGGGCGGTTGCGCGTGGAGGCCATTGCCGGGATTTTGGCGGCGCGGTCGCGTGCGGCGGCCGGACCCACGGCGCCGGCGCGGGGGCTGTTTCTGCATTCGGTGGAGTACGGCGAGGATGAGGGCGATCTTGCGAGAGTGGAGGGCTAGATTGCCGGCAACATGCATTCGAGTTTGTGCATTCCGGGATCCCGGGTCTCAAAAGCGAGACTCTTCGACAGGCTCGGGGCAGGCCTTGGGGCACCCAAAGCTGGTGGTCGGACTCGCATCTCGGGGAACCGGGTCAGCCGCCCAGCGTAATTGTCGCCGAATCGACTACCGCCATAGAAAAACTCTATATTTTATTCTATCCGCGTATCTGGCGCAAGATGAATACGACCTTCCCGGGGGTCGACAAAAGGACTATATTTAGACTGTTAAGGGACCAGCGAGCGTGGTTATGCGCTATTCCACACAGATCAAGCCGATCAGCTACGTCAAGACCCACGCCGCCGAACTGCTGGACAGGATCGCGGAGGAGCGGGAGCCGATTATCATAACCCAGAACGGCGAGGCGCGGGCGGTGCTGATGGACATTCGCTCCTACGAGGAGTCGCAGGAGACATTGGTGCTGGAGAAGATCCTTGCGCTTGCGGACCAAGAAATCGAGAGGGGAGAAACGGTTCCCATCGAAGAAGTGATGGCTGAGTTTGGCGTGAGGCCCGCTTGAGGCCTGATGGCCTTCGCAGTCCGCTTTACCGTCGGCGCGCAGAAGGATCTGCGCAGCATCCGCGCATATATCGCGGAGAAGGATTCGCAGGAGAAAGCCGATTACGTTGCACAAAGCATTGTTCGAGCGGCTTTGACGCTTAAAGACTTCCCCAAGCGTGGGGCGTATCCACCGGAGTTGCTGGCAAGGGGTAACCGAAATTATCGGCAGGTATTTTTTAAACCGTACCGCATTCTGTATCGAATCCGAGCAAATGACGTGTATGTTGCTTTGATCGCCGATGGCCGCCGGAATATGGCTCCGCTTCTGGTGAGGCGGTTGCATATCGTCTGATCGCACCTCGTCTTCCCCTGTTACCCTGAAACCGTCTGGATGGCGCTTTTGTTTCGCAACTCGACGTATGCCCTGATCACGGCGCTGGCGGCGCGCAGGCCGGTTCACCTGGCGTTTGCCTGGCTGCACGGAAATCCGAAGACGATCATGGACTGGCAAAAGGAGCTGGTGGAAATTCCTGCGCCGCCGTACGGGGAAGAGGCGCGTGGGGAATGGCTTGCGGCGCGTTTTGGGGAGGCGGGCTTGCAGCAGGTGGAAACCGACGCAGCCGGCAACGTATGGGGAGTGCTGGCGGCTGCGGGGCTGCCGCCGGAAAGCACGGGGCCGGTGGTGTTGCTTTCGGCGCACCTGGACACGGTGTTTCCGGCTGGGACGCCGATTCACGCCGTGGTGGAAGGCGACCGACTGAAGGCGCCGGGGGCCTGCGATAATGGCGCCGGACTGGCGGGGATGTTGGCCCTTGCGCATGCGCTGATCCAGGGCGGCGTGGAATTGCCGCCGACGCTGGTTTTTCTGGGAAATGTTGGCGAAGAAGGCGAAGGCGACCTGCGCGGGGTGCGGCACGTATACCAGCAGAGCGGCATGGAAGGGCGCATCGCGGCGCATATTGTGCTCGACGGCGCCGGGTCCGACACCGCCGTCACGCAGGCCATCGGCAGCAGCCGTTATCAGGTGAATATCACCGGCCCCGGTGGACACAGCTTTACCGATGCGGGTACGCCGAATCCGATTGCAGTCCTGGCGGTGGCGTTGGCCGCGCTGGCGGGCGTGGATGTGCCGGAAGAGCCGCGCACAACCGTCAATTTTGGGACCATCCGCGGGGGAACCAGCGTCAACTCCATTCCCGAGAGCGCGCAGGCGGCGATCGATTTTCGTTCTACGGCGCCCGAGCAACTGGTGCGGCTGGAAGTGGCCTTGCACCGGGCCGTAGAGCACGCGGTGAGGAGCGCCAACGCCCCATTCAAAGGCGGCCAAGGCCGCGGCGCCGTGTCCTATAGCGTGGCCAAAATCGGGGAGCGGCCTGCCGCGGTGCTGCCCGAAGATTCTCCGCTGATGGCGGCTTTGTGCGCCGTGGACCGTCATCTGGGCCTGCGCACCGATCTGCGCCTGGGTTCGACCGACGCGAATCTGCCGCTTTCGTTGGGCGTGCCGGCCTTGTCTCTGGGCGCGGGGGGCGAAGGCGGCGCCGCGCATACGCTGGGCGAATGGTATTGCGCGAAGAACCGCGAACTGGGGCTCAGGCGGGTGCTGCTGCTGACGCTTGCCATGCTGGAATGGGCGGCGGAGCAGTAGCGCTTTGACGGGGTGGCGAACGCGAAACCGGCTCGTGACCTTTGAGCGGGAATCCGCGGCGCCGGGGGGATGACGACGGAGCTGTGAACTGGCTGCCGGGAAGCCACGTCTAATGGTTTTAGGTTGCTCTCCACGATGACGCCTTGCGCGGGACGGCATCTAATTCGAAAGGGAATTGGCAGGGTACGCCGAGGGCGGGGGCATGGAATTCCCGCACAGGATCGTCCGGACTGGATATACTGGACGTTGACGCATCGGACAATTCGGGCTTAGAGCAGTTTCAGCGTTCAGGTGCACTTTCGGAGATTGGGGAAGGCGGCTTTTTCATAGGGAAAAGACCACTTCGCTCCGCGGCTCCGAGGCATAGCAACTCGAGAACTGCTGTAGGCGGCGCCTTACGAGGTCATTGAAGTCCATGAAATCGCTCTTTGCACGGCTGCGCACGCGCCGCCTCGCTTCGACCTTTGTGCTGCTCTCCACCGTCACTGCCGCCATTGTAGCGGGCTCATTTGCCGCTCACGGAGCGCGCAGCCAGGAGCAGCAAGTTTCCAGCGCGGACGCGACCCCGCTGAAGATCGTGAATTCCCCCATTGCGAGCAACGAGTTTGTGCGTATCGCCAAGATGGTGGGACCGGCGGTGGTGAACATCAACACCCAGACGCTGCCCAAGCAGTCCGAAAACCGCCGTCAATTCCATGGCCGCGCGTTGCCCTTGCCGCAGAACCCGGGAGGAGACGATGGCCAGGGCGACGGCGACGGCGAGGACAACTTCCAGGACTTTTTCAATCGCTTCTTCGGCGGTCAGATTCCCTCGCCCGATCAGGGGGATGGGGGCAGCGGAGTGCAGGAATCGCTGGGCTCGGGATTCATTGTCGATCCGCGGGGTTACATCATCACCAACGATCACGTGGTGGACAAGGCGGACAAAATTTACGTGAAGCTCTCGACGGATCCGGACACGCAGGACCTGGGAAGGCCGGCGCGGGTGATCGGCGTAGACAAGGCCACCGACCTGGCGGTGATCAAGATCGACGCCAGCGCGCCGTTGCCGACGATGAAGATGGGCAACTCCAATGACGTGCAGGTGGGCGACTGGGTGGAAGCCATCGGCAGCCCGTTTGCGCTTTCGCAGACGGTCACGGCGGGCATTATTTCGGCCAAGAACCGGACCATTGAGCAGGGCCCCAGCGGGCAGTTCCAGCATTTCCTGCAGACCGATGCGGCCATCAACCCGGGCAACTCCGGCGGGCCGCTGCTGGATATGAACGGGAACGTGATCGGGGTGAACACGGCGATCTATACGCAATCGGCGGGTTACCAGGGCATCGGCTTCGCCATGCCGTCCAACACCGTGGTTGCGGTTTATAACGACTTGATCAGCCCCAGCCACAAAGTGGTGCGCGGGGGCATCGGCATCCAGTTCCGCGAAGGCCTCTCCGACGCGGTGAATCGCGTGTACGGATTTAAGAATGGAGTGCTGGTGCAGCAAGTGCAGCCAGGCGGGCCCGCGGATCGGGCGGGGCTCAAGGATGGCGACATCATCACCAGCTTGGACGGCCGGCCGGTGAAGGATGGCGATGCGCTGGTGGACGAAATTGCCAGCCGCCGGCCGGGGTCCACGGTGCAGTTGGGCTATTTGCGGAGCGGGAAAGAGGAAGTGGCGTCGGTGACCATCGGCGATCGCGACAAGTTGTTCGCCGATGTTGGCCCCCAGCAGCCGCAGGCCAACCCAGAAACCGCGGAGAGCGCGAGTGAAGCGAAGCTGGGGATCGTGGTCCAGGAGGAGTCGCAGGCCGACGCGGCGAAGCTGAAAACCCCCGGGGTGGTGATCGAGTCAGTGCGCACCGGATCGTTTGCCGATCTGCAAGGGCTTGAACCGGGACTGATCATTACGCACGTAAACCGGGAACCGACGGGCAACAAAGACCAGTTCGACGCGGTGGTGGGGAAGCTGAAGACCGGCGACGACGTAGTTTTCGAGGTGATGGATCCACATCATCCCGAGCAAGGCATTAACTACGTGGGCGGAACGTTGCAATAAAGCTTGAGGCGGCGGTTTGAGATTGTGGAGGCCGGCGCCCAAACCGGGTAAGCAGACTGGAATTTCCGGAAATGGAAATCATTTCGCTTGCCAGGATGCGAGACCTTGGCTAAACTGCTCGGAAAGATCAAACTTTATTGACGAGGAGCGGTAGAGGCGTGCTATCTTTTCGAACTCTCCCAGCGCTGCTGTTTTCGTTTTCCCTGCTTGCCTCGCCGGCGTTTGCTTCCCATGTGCACCGGGCTCCTACGGCAGGGCAAGTCCACCACACCCGTCATTTGACGCACCGAGTGACGAGGCGGAGAAGCCATCGCATCCGCGGGCAGCAAGCGATTGAGCCAGAGCGTGTGATGCAGATACAAGAGGCGCTGATTCGCGTGCACTATCTTAGCGGAGATCCGAGCGGCAATTGGGACGCCACGACGATTGCCGCCATGCAAAAATTCCAGGCGGATCAGGGATGGCAGACGAAGTTGATGCCGGACTCGCGCGCGCTCGAAAAGCTCGGTCTCGGTCCCGATTACTCAACCGCCATCAATGCGAAGACCGCCCAGTTCACGCCTCCGGCGCCGGAAACCACAACGCCCGCAGGGCAGGTGGCGGGATTCGAGGCGGCTTCGGGCGTGAACGAGTAGCTCCTCCGCTGGGAGCGGGATCAGTTCAACTTCAAAATTGGCCCAGCCCCTAGAGAGAGCTTCGGCGGGGTTTTCGAAAAATCCTTATCAGTTCCTAGATTCCTTGTGATAGCGGTCACCGCTTCGCCCCCGATCTGGCTCCGATGATCGATGGCAGCGAGGTGGCTCATGAGTCTTTCGCGGAGAGAATTTGTCCAGGCGGCGGGCGCCGGCCTTCTGTTGCGCGCGCAATTGTTGAAAGCGCAGTCCACGCCGAGGAGCGGCGGGGGCGCGGTTCAGGCTTCGGCCCCTCGCGCCAAGGTTGCGTTGGTTCAGGGCGACGACCGACGCAAGAACGTCACGGCGGCGCTGGAGAGCATCGACGACCAGATTCGCGCCGGGCTCGCGGGCAAGAAATGCGTGGTCATCAAACCAAACAATGTCTCCAGCGAAAATCAACTGGCGTCGACGCACGCCGACGCCCTGCGCGGCATCTTGGATTACCTGGAACCGCGATTCCGCGGAGCGGTGGTGATTGCCGAAGCCGCGGCCGGCGACACTTTGGAGGGATTTGAAAATTTCAAGTACCCGCGGCTTACCACGGAGCGCCGCGCGCAGCAGGTGAGCCTGGTGGATTTGAACCGCGAGGGCAAATACCAGACGGGCACATTGGTTGATTACGACCTGCACATTGTGCCGGTGCGGTTGGCGGCGCGGCTGCTCGATCCCGATGCGTACGTGATCAGCAGCGCCATGCTGAAGACCCACAATACCGTGGTGGCGACTCTGTCGGTGAAGAACATGGTTCTGGGCTCGCCGTTGCACAGCGCGCCCGGCGACGGCCGCTGGAGCGACAAGCGCAAGTTCCATGTGGGCATCCGCCAGACTCATTTGAACATGCTGATGGCGGCGCAAAGGCTGCAGCCGAACTGGGGACTGGCGGTGATCGACGGATTTGAAGGGATGGAAGGCAATGGCCCCGGAAACGGCACGGCGGTTGCGTCGCATATCGCCATCGCGTCGACGGATTTCATCGCCGCGGATCGCGTGGGCATTGAGGCCATGGGCATCAACCCCGATTGGATCGGCTACCTGACCTATTGCAGCCAGGCCGGGCTGGGCCAATACGATTTATCGAAGATTGACATTACCGGGGCCAGCATCGCTTCGGTCGGGAAGAAGTACAAGCTTCATGAGGACATCGAGCAGGAATTGCAATGGATGGGTCCGATGAACGAACTTCCGGAGCGGGTGGGCAGCGTGGCGCAGAGGCATGCGTTCGATTTGGGTTAAAGGGCTGATAGCGACTGGCGGACTTGTTTCGAGGGAATGCTTTTCGGTCTACGCATTCAATGCGCCAGACCGCTCAATGCGCAGACGGCTCAACGGCCAGACAGCATCTTACTCTCCTCCGTAGTAGCCATCGCGGGTCTGGATGGACAGTTTTTTGCCCCTGGGCAGAGTGAGATCGATGCGGTGAAACCCGGCGGAAGCGGCTTTGGCATCGGGGCTGTAGCCGAGGCGGTACTGGGAGCGCAGTTCTTCGCCGATCTGGCTGTAAATTGCAGAGAAAGTTTCCTTGCCGGAGACCTCGAACATGCGACCTCCGGTCTCCTGGCTGATCTGCTCGAGAATCTTGCGGCCGTCGATATGCTGCTCGCCGCCGCGACCGCCTCCACCCGGAAATCCGCCGCGTCCTCCAAAGCCGCCGCGTCCAAATCCGCCATAGCCATGCTGCTCGCCTTTGAAGTAGATGGCGTAGACGACGGTTTCAGCGCGCTGCGCCGCAGCGATGGCGTTGTGCATCGTTTCCATGCTGCCGCGATCCTCGCCGTCTGTAAGGACGATGATCGCTTTGCGGCCCTGCTGCTTCTGCATGAGATCGGTTGAGCCCAGATAGACGGCGTCGTAAAGGGTGGTGCCGCCGCCGCGAAAACCACGGCCATGCCCGTACCCGCCATAGCCGGAACGATCGCGATTCTGCGAGTCGTCGCGGTGTTCGTCGCCAACCATTTGGAGGGCGGCGCGCAATTTGGGAACCGAGGGCGTGCGGTCCTGAAGGAGATCGACTTGACGGGCGAACTGGATCAGAAATGCCTGATCGGGCGGCCGGCCTGAAGGCGACGTCACCATCTGATCGAGGAACGCCTCGCTTGCGGTGCGCTCCTCATCGAGGGCGCTGCGCACCGAACCGCTGACGTCGACGAGGAGGCCGAGCGTGAGTGGCAGGTTGTTGTCGCGGTCGAAATAGCGAATGGGTTGCTGGCGTCCGTCGACAGCGAGGGCAAAGTCCTCTTTGTTGAGCGTGGTCACGAGAGCACCGTTTTTGTTGCGCACGATCACGGGCAGGTTGACGAGCGGAACCTGGACGGTAAGTGTGGGCGGAGGGGGAACCTGAGACGGGGCGGTTGCGGCCTGTTGCGCATGGAGCAGGTGAGCGGTCCAGAGAAAGCTGGTCCCCAGCACTGCGCGTCCGGCTGCCTGACAAAAATGCATAGCTTTTTAGATAGACGGAGCCAGAGGGCGAGAGTTGCGGCGGCGAATGCGATCGGCCCCGGCGCCATCACAATTCGCCCGATGAGTCTTCGCAGAATACCGACGCTTGAGGCGGCTCTCTCGGGCGCGTTGACGGAACGCAAGCTTAGTTGCGGCGGCGGGGCGGCATGCCTTGGAGCAGAAACTCGTAGCGCGGCTTGGCCGAGTCGGGGGTGGTGGTGATGGTGGTGTCGAGTTGCAGCACCAGGCCAGTCTGGTCAAATCTGGGCCAGTTGGGCAATCCCGAGCCGTTGGGGTCGCCGGTTTTGGCGAAGTTCGTCCAGTAGTCCATGATCTCGTCGCTGAGTTTGCGGTCTTCAGGCCGCCACACAGCGCCGGGGCGGGTGTCGAGGGCTCCGAAGACGTATTCGATGTCGTCGGAGTGGAAGGCGTAGGAGCCGGGATGAAATTTGCTGGGCGGCGCGGCGAGGTCGAAATGATAGCGGTAGACGGGCGCGTCGCCGGTTTTGACCTGCGCCTCGACCCACTTCCATGTGCCGAAGGCGATAAACGAATCGCTGTCGTAATCGATGGCGGAGCGGACGGCCTGCGCGCCGGTATCGCCGGGATAGACGGCGAGAAACGCCTCGGCGCGGGGACCGAATGTTCGCTCCGCGAATTCCTTCCACTTGGCCGCAGTCATGCCGTCGGCGAGGGCGTGCTGCTCGTCGCGATTCCAGCCGGCGAGCAAAGGCACGTGGGCCTGATGTCCCGCAGCGTAGGTGACGGCGACCGGCTCGGTGAGCAGCTTGCCATCGATGACCGGCTGGAAGCGGGGCGCGCCGCGGACGCTAGCGGCGGCCAGAATCATTGCCGCCGGAAGCGCGCGCATCTTCGCCAGCGTCGAAGCGCCAAGAATCCCAGCCGCCCACGCCTGATCGCGCTCTTCGCTTTGGAGCAGCGAGGGCGTGTCGGGCGCGCCGAGGTTCATCGCGCCACCGCTTTCGCCGATGGCGCGCTGGAAGAGCCCCTGCGCCGCGGAGACAGCCATGAGCGTGCTGACCGCCATGGAGCCTGCGCTCTCGCCGAAGATGGTGACATTGCCAGGATCGCCGCCAAAGTTCGCGATATTGGCCTTGACCCACTGGAGGGCGGCCACCATGTCCATGAGGCCGTAATTGCCTGTGGAACCGCCAGCTTCGCCGGCCAGGCTGGGCAGGGCGATAAAGCCGAAGACGCCGAGCCGGTAGTTGATGGTCACCAGGACGACGCCTTTGCCGGGCAGAAAATCGCCATTGTGGCGGGGCTCAGAGGCCGATCCGCCCCGGTATCCGCCGCCGTGAATCCAGAACATGACGGGCAGCGCGCTGTCAGGGGTGGCGCTGGCAGGCGTGAAGACGTTCAGGAAGAGGCAGTCTTCGCTGGGGCCGCTATCCTGGAACACCATATCATCGAATTCGTTGCCCTGCATGCAACGCGGGCCATATTGCGTGGCTTCGCGGACGCCGCGCCATTTGGGGGGCGGCTCGGGGGCCTTCCAGCGCAGATCGCCCACCGGCGGGGTGGCGTAGGGAAGGCTGAGGAAAGCGCGCACCTTGCCGTTGTCGATCAGCTTGCCGTGAGCCTTACCTTGTTCGGTTCTTACGGTCAGAGAATCGGCGCGAGCCAGCGAGGAAACTGCGAAGATGCCCATGGTGACCAGGGCGAAGATGGCCCGTATTCCCGTGTGCATGGAATAATCCCCCCGCGGACCACGATAGCAGGGCGGACTGGCGTCCCGGCAAACCGGCCCCTGCTTGCGGAAGAGCCGGGGACGGGCAAATCCCGCAGATGGTCCGGTTTGGGGGGAGAGCGAAGTGAGATGCGGGGGCTCCCACGAACATGTCTTCGTCTGTGGGGTTGCTGAATGCAGTCAATCCTGCCGGTCAATATAGGCGAATCCTGCCCGGGGATACACTCCTTTGCCGCCACCGAATACACCTGGATTCCGCCACCCAAATTTTGAGGCACAGAAACAACATCATCCCCGCCGAGGGCGGGTCTGAATGTTAACGGCTTTGTGATCTCATGATTGGCGGTTAACCAGGTTCTTGCCGGATTCAGGCCTCAAGCACCACGGCTTGGCGACACGCCCGTTTTCGAGGACTAATCCTGATCAATCATCATCACCCTTCTCCGCTAGTTGAGGTTCGCGGGCTCGCCTGGGCGCCTGGCGACACGTGCATTTATCTCTTGCCGAGAACCTAAAGATGGAGTATGCGATTATTACGTTGTTGCGCCTATTCGCATGGGGAGAGTCGATCTTGGGAGCCGGACGAAGTTTCTTGCATAGAAAGTTGAATCCCGGCACGAAGCGCTTGCCTGGCTGAAATCGGCCGCGGTGGGTCACGAACAACCCATTGCGATCTGGTGTCGAGTGGCGGCCGCGGAGAGGAGCTTCTTCAGCGGCGCAGGAAATTGTGGCAAATCTGCCTCGTAGAAAGATGCTGAGAACTGGGAAAGCTGCTTTGGGAGGAACCATGAAGACCGTCTTAATGGCGGATCCCGCGCGCTATCCGCGCATGACTACCCACGAACTGCGCGAGACCTTTTTGCTCGATGCGCTCTTTGCGCCCGGAGACATTCATTTCAATTATGTCGATCTCGATCGCGCCGTTGTCGGTTTCGCCGCCCCACTCGACTCCGCGCTTTCCTTACCCACCGATCCCGCTCTCCGCGCCGCATACTTCACTGAGCGCCGCGAATTGGCGGCGTTGAACATCGGCGGCCACGGCGCCATTCGCGTCCAAGGCTAAACTTACGGCTTAGAGAATCTCGATGTCCTCTACATCGGCCGCGGCAATGCCGACGTCAGCTTCGCTTCCAGCCACGCGGCCAAGCCTGCTGTCTTCTATCTCCTCAGTTATCCCGCGCACGCCAGTTATCCGGTTACGCTGGTCCGTAAAGCGGACGCCAATCCCACCGAACTGGGCAGCACAGAAACCTGCAACCACCGCACCATCTGCAAATACATCCATCTTCAAGGCGCGCGCAGTTGCCAGTTGGTCATGGGCGTCACTCATCTGGCGCCGGGCAGCAACTGGAACACCATGCCGCCCCACACGCACATGCGCCGCTCAGAAATCTACATGTATTTCAATCTCGGCCCCGAGTCTGGCCCCGACGCGCGCGTCGTTCACCTCATGGGCCCACCCGAAGAAACCCGCCATCTCGTTCTCGCCGACAAGAACGTGGTCATCTCGCCAGGATGGTCCATTCACGCTGGCGTAGGAACCCGCGCCTACAGCTTCTGCTGGGGCATGGGCGGCGAAAACCAGGACTACGCCGACATGGATCCCGCCGCCGTGGAGAGCCTCAGATAGAAGCCTCCTCCATCTTTTGGCTCAAACTCGAACCACGGTCGGGCCGGGCACCCCGTCCTTGCGGCTGCCTTTTTCCGCAAGGGTGGGAGCGCACAGCGCGTTCGGCGAGCGATTTCTTACGGCTCCGTGTACATGTAGGTGATCCAATTCTCGACCCCATTCTCGTGATAGACCAGGAAGACGTACACGGGGACGCCATTCGAGGGAATGGAGACAGTCACCGAGGTCGCCGCCGTCAGCGGGCCGTTGTAGATCACGTCCGCGGCGGGACAGGGCGCGACATCCACCGTGCACACCTTCAGCTCAAGACCCGTCACCCCGGCCCCGGGATTCCAGGTGAACGTCTGCGTACT
>JASHUH010000561.1 GCA_030040115.1 Acidobacteriaceae bacterium
CTGCAAAAAAATTTGTGCTGGAAGGGCTTTGAAATGAGGGAGAACGCTTTGGTCATAGATTGACAGGTTTTTAGTTGCATGGCTGGACGCCATCGCACCCCGGCCGGTGGAGAGCGGGTGCCGCGAGCACCGCCAGCATCCGGCAGCGGCGCTTATCGGCCGCGCCCCAGGCCAGCGGCATCCCGCTATCGATGCAAATGCAATCGCCGGTTTCGAGAATCTCATGCATGCCGCCTGCTTCCAGGCGCAACCGGCCTTCGAGAACATAGATGAGCCCGTTCATGTCCCGGTAAGCATCCATGGTCGTGGCTGCCCCGCCGGGCTGAAACTCCACCAGTTGAGCCACGATTCCTGATTTCTCTGTAACACTGTTCAGCGCGGTCACCTTGACTGGCTCGGGACCGCGGCCGTTGCCCTGCAGGTGGGCCTTGCGGGTGATGGAGAGGGTATGGCGCGTCGGTTCGGCAAAGAAATAGCCCATTCCTACGCCATACACCCGGCTGATCCTGGCCAGAGTCGGCAGCGTAGGAATCATGCGGTCCGTTTCCAGTTTGGAGAGCAGCGCCGTGGACAGCCCGGTTTCCGCCGCCAATCGCGAAAGCGTGAGCCGCTTCTGAATTCGCAATGAGCGCAGCTTTAAGCCGATACAATATGGTTCGAGCGACCACTGGGCATAAGAAACAGTCTTCGGCATCCCCAACTCCCGATGAAGACAATGAGTGGATTCCGAAAACAAGTGTATGCTAAAAGCAGCTCACGAAGAATCGATCGTGGCTCAAAAAAAACGCCTTCGCCGGGCATCCGGTCGGGTGGATGCTTTGCCTAGCGCCTTGGTTCGCTTCCCGGAATGGGCGTGGTTCGGCCCCAAACCACCTTCCGCGGACGTGGTATCTCCAGCTTTCCCGGTTCAAAATCCGGCGCCTGCGACCGGGTGCTCTTTTACCGATCTCGGCGAACGGCCGCGTTGAGTCTTCGACGCGGCCGTATTCGCGAATATTCCCAAGTATCGGCAGCCGCAACGACTGCAACGGGTTGCAGTGCCGCCGGTATCGAAGGATCAACATCGAGCGAACGTACGTACGCGGGACGCCGCTCCCGCAATTCTTTCCGGATGAGGAGATCATTTCCGATGGACGCTTCTCTGCTTGGCAGCCTTTTCTGTCTTTTCGGCCGGCGCTTCTCTCTCCCATTTTTGGTTTTCCTTTCCACCGCGACCTTACTTGCCACGGCTCAGCCAAAACCGGCGGCGAACCCCGCTCCCGACGTGCTGGTGCTCAAAAGCGGAGACACATTGCACGGCAAGCTGGTCAACGAATTTGGCGGAAAAATCACCTTCCACACGGACGAACTGGGGGACGTCTCCATTCCCTGGAGTAACATACAAGAACTGCACACGACGCAGCCTTTTGCGGTGCTGAACAAGACGGTGAAGCTGCGCAACAAGAAGAACATCGGCAGCATTCCGGTGGGCACGCTGAACGCCACCAGCCAGATCGTGACGGTACGTCCGGCAAACGCCGTGCCGCTGCCTCCGGTTCCCGTGGCCGACGCGCAATATATCGTGGATCAAAAGACTCTCGACGCGCAGGTGTATCACCAGCCCAGTTTCTTTGCCGGCTGGAATGGCGCGGCGACCGCCGGCGCCACCATTGTCCAAGCCACGCAAAATCAAACCACATTTTCCGGATCGGTGGGCTTGGTGCGCGCAGTGCCGACGGTCAGTTGGCTCACCACGCGCAACCGCACTTCGGCCGATTTCAGCGGGTCCTTCGGCAAGATCACGGAGCCCACGGTGGCGACGGTCAAGACCGCGATCTTCCACGCCGACGCCGAGCGGGACGAGTTTGTTTCCGCCCGCTTCTTCGGCTTGGCGCAAACAGCCTTCGATCACAACTTCGCCCAAGGATTGGCGTTGCAGTCAGAATATGGTGGCGGCGCTGGATGGGAGGCGATCAAGCAACCAAAACAGGAATTGGATCTGAAAGCGACGATTCAATATGAGAGCCAGCAGTTCCTTGCGCCCACGACTCTGGGCGTACCATCAACGCCGAATCAGAACCTGATTGGCTCCACGTTTTCGGCCAGCTATGTCACCCATTTGAAACTCCTGACATTCACCCAGGGGTTGGCCTATATCCCCGCCTTTAACAAGCCTCACGACTATTCGGCCAACGAGACCGATACGGTGGCTTTTCCCGCGTATAAGAGCCTCAGCTTCTCCTTGGGAACGCTGGACAGCTATCTCAACGACTCTCCGCTTGCGGTTCCTCCCACCAAGCCCAACTCGTTTCAGTTCACCATGGGGATCACTTATAGCATCAAGTCGAAGTACTAAGGTGGGCGGAAAGCGAAGTTCTACAGCGAGTGGAAAGCGGCGGTCTGTAAAACACGCGGGCCAAGTCTTCCTCCGGCTGGGCGACTGCTATTTTTGAGCCGATTATTCCTCAGCCTGGGGAAGAACTCTCGCCAACCAGGGCTTGTATTCAGTCACGACTTCAATTCACAAGAAATCCGGGCATTTGCCGCCTGCGGTGGGTTTCTTCGCCGATCCAGCTTCCCGTTCACCCCATTCCGCAGCGGTATAACCGCGTCGATTGGGCGGAGGTCACCATTCTGTTTCTCTCTTCCGTAGAATCTTACATTGCAAAAGTACATACCATCATCTGAAAGATAGGCGAAGAACCCTCCAGCCGCTCAGTAATTCCCGCAGGATTACGATGGGAAGTTGTCCGGGAATTTTTCTATAGCCTAAGCCGCGCCGCGGGCAGATAATGAATTCCATCGTTTAATCAAGACTAGCTTGACGAAAGAGTTGAAGATTGTTTCCGGAATGATTGGTTCCGGAATTGCGTTTTTCCCTGGTTACTGATCGCGAATCCCGAATTCCCGCAGCGGAGGGGGTTCGGCAGAATGCGTTGGTTCGATGAATATACGCACGCCTGCGTCTTCTCGCCCATCACGGACTGAGTTTTCCTTCGGCTGCTTTCGGCTTGACTGCGAGGGCCGGCTGTTCCGTGGCGAGGTCCCAGTTGAACTCCCCCCGTCGGAATTGGCCGCTTTGCGGTTGCTGGTGGCCCATCGCGGCCAGATCGTCAGTCCCGCTCAACTGCGAAAAGCCTTATGGGGCGATGCGCGGGTGGGCGCCAGCAGCGTTTCCAAGTGCGTCGATTCTTTGCGCGCGCGGCTGGCGCCGGAAGATTGCATCGAGGCCGTTTACAAGCGGGGTTACCGTCTGTCGTGCTCCGTGAGCGCAGTTCCGGCAGAAGCTCAGGGGCGAGGCGCGGCCGCGCTCGAAGCCCTCACCCGGCTGGTGATTTTGCCCTTTACCGCAGCCTTTGGCGTGCCCGAGTATCTGGGCGCCGCGGCAGCCGAGGAAACCGCCATGCGTCTCCAGCACACAATCCCTTCGGTGGTTTCGGTTCTGGCTCAGGATTCGGTTTTCGCGCTGGCCAATCGTGGGCGTTCCGCGCTTGATATCGGCAGGATGCTCGAGGCCGATCTTGTGCTCACCGGAAGTCTGCGCGCATTGCCGCAGAGCTATCGCCTTCGCGCGGAAATGTTCTCGGTCCACGATGGCGGCCAGCTTTGGGTGGAGGATCTGATCGTCGCCAAGGACCGTACGGGGGGCATTGAAAGCGAGTTTGCCCAGCGCGTGGCATCGCGCCTGCGCGGAGTAGGCCTGTCCCTCGACGCGGCGGCTGCCGAAGATAAGGACGTTCCACAGCTTCGCGAGGCTTATGAACTCTATCGAAGCGCTCACCACAGCTGGCAAAGTTGCGAACGGCTTCCCATGCAGGACGCTCTCCAGCGCCTTCTCCGCGCGCTGGAACTCGATCCCAGCCTAATGGCGGCGCGCCTCGAACTCGTCAACCTATGCGTCGCTCAAGCGTTGTATGGCTACATGCCTGCGACCGCCACCGCGGAAATCCTGCGGCGCACTGCAGAAGCCGTGGTCCCGGCCAGTTTTTTGCGCGAGGGCGACGGGTCGTTCGCCGATTTGGATTCGCAGGCCGAAGCCGTGTTGCCAGCGCTCGGCTGGGTCGCCTTTTACGTGGATCGCAATTTGCCCGCTGCTTTGGGCGCGTTCGCCCATTCTGCCCATCTGCCGCACGATCGTTGGACGACATGCGCGCGCACCCTGTTCGCTCTCAGCCGTCGTCGCTTTTCCGAGGCCATCGAGATGCTGCGCGCCGCTCTCCGGCTCGATCCGTATTCGCCGTGGCTGGAATCTCGCCTGGGATGGGCGCTCCATCTGGCCGGAGACGCCTCTGGCAGCCTTCGCCAAATTGAGACCGCATACGCGCAGTGCCCCGACACTATCGATGTCTCCATGCATGCCGCATTGATCCTTGCCTATAACGGCGAAACCGCACGCGCCGCACAAATTGCTCAAGATCTCTGTCAGCGCCAGCCCAGCTTCGATCTGGCTGCAGGCGTCCATGCCTATGTGCTGGCCTGCGCGGGGCGTGCGGACGAGGCGCGCCAAATCCTCGAGCGGCTCGAATGGCTGAGCCGTGAGAGATTTCTCCTCAACTCCTTTACCGCGGCTGCCCATGTGGCGCTCGGCGAACCAGATGCAGCCCTGAATCAACTTCAGGTCGCTAACCAGGCGCGCTGCCCATGGTTCTTCCAGATGCTCGCCGACCCCCGTCTCAACGCCCTGCATGGTCGGGCAAAATTTGAGGAACTGCTGACCATATTGCCTGGTATGGAAGCAACGCTTGACGACAAGCCGTGCGCATAGAGCCGGCGCCGCCTGTGATGGCTTCAGGCCGCTACGGCGACTGCGGATTTGCGTACCTCGCGAAATCGATTTATGGTAATGTGGCCATTCCTCGGGAGAGGAAAACAATGTCCTGCCGATTTTTTGCCGCTGTCTGCCTTTCCGTTTTTGCCGCTGCGCCGGCTTGCGCCCAATCCTCGCCCATGCGGCCCCGGATTACCGGGATTTCGCATCTGGCCATCTACACTTCGGACCCCGCGGCCACTGAGCATTACTACACGGTGATCGTAGGCGCGGCGAAGCTGCCCGATCCTGAGAATCCGCAGGGCGTGCGCTATGCGCTCAGCGCCACGCAGTTTATTGAAGTGCTGCCGCTGCCGCCGGATGCGGGCGTGAACCGGCTCGACCACTCGGCCTGGAACGTATCGAGCGCCGAAGGCATGCGCCGGTATCTGCGCGCCAGGGGCTGGAAGACGCCAGCGCGCGTGAGGCAAGACGCGGACGGCAGCCGCTGGTTCGAGGTCCTGGATCCCGAGGCAAACAAGGTGCAGTTCGTGCAGCCGCCTGCTAATGCGCCGCGCATCGTAAACCCCAACGCGATCGGCCGGCACATCATTCACATCGGCTTTCTGGTCCATAGCCGCGATAAGGAGGACACGTTTTATCGCGGGCTGCTCGGCTTCCGGCCCTATTGGTGGGGCGGATCCCATCCGGGACACATCGATTGGGTAAGCCAGCAGGTTCCCGACGGCCACGATTGGCTCGAATACATGCTCGCCGCCGGGCCGGGCGCGGGGATTCCCGCAACCATGTCTCAGCGCACCCTGGGGGTGCTCGATCATTTTTCCATCGGCGAGGTTTCGGTTCCCGACGCGTATAAGGTTCTTGAAGCCGGCGACCGCCTGACCAGCCGCCACGACCCGGCACCGAAGATCGGTCTGGATGGAAAATATCAGTTCAACCTGTACGATCCGGACGGGATTCGCCTGGAGCTGATGAACTTCCACGCCACCGATAAGCCCTGCTGCTCGCCATTTACGGCGGCGGACCCGGAGAAATAGCCGGAATTCAGACAGTCGAGGGCCGGTTAGGGCCGGTGATAGCTCCGCTGGCCCCCAACACCGCGAGGCCCGCTTCCTGTATACTCAAAAGAGCCTCATCCGGGGAGGGAAGTCCCTGTGTCGATGAGACTTCAGCCCAAAACGAGAGAATTATGCCCAAATTGAAAACCCATTCGGGCGCGGCCAAGCGCTTCACCAAGACGGCTACCGGCAAAATCAAGCGCGGCCACACGAAGACCCGGCACATTCTTACGTCAAAGGCGCCGAAGACCAAGCGCAAGCTCGGCAAGAGCGAGCTGGTCTCCGACGGCGATTACAAGAAGGTAGCGCGCATGATTCCCTACGCCTAGTCAGGCGCTTATGCAGAGGGGCGCCGCGCGCAGCGCCTTGAATCGAGCGAGTGAAGAGGTTGACCTGCCTCCAGCCGCCTAACAGAGAACGCAAAAAGGAGAAGCAACATGCCACGCGTCAAACGTGGGACCAAGCGGCATGACCGCCGCAAGAAGATTCTCGACCGCGCCAGCGGTTATTTCCTCACCAAATCCAAGCTCTACCAGGCGGCGCAGGAAGCCGTGGAGCGCGG
>JASHUH010000562.1 GCA_030040115.1 Acidobacteriaceae bacterium
CGGGCTGTGTTCCTCGCTGCGCCGGAGAGCGCCCATGAGCATGGAAACGTTCATGGCCGCCTTTAATCCCTTGCCGGCAACATCGCCGATGACCACCAGCATGCCGCCGTCGCGGCCGGTTTGGACATGAAAGAAGTCTCCGCCCACTTCGTTGGCTGGGGTGTAGACGGAGTCGACTTCAAAGCCGGGAGTGGCGATCTTTTCGCGGGGAATGAGCAGTTCCTGCACACTGCGCGCGGCTTCCAGCTCGTTGGAGACCCGCTGCTGCTCACGATGAATACGCAGAAAACGGCCGAAGATGATGATGATGATCACCAGGATGCCGGTGAAGTCGGCAATGGAGGTAAAGTGGATGGGGATGGGACCGGCAGCAAGGGTCAGTGGAGGGTGATAGGAGCGCCCGCTCATACCGCTGGCAATGCCGATGAGGCTGAACACCAGGGGAATGAGCAGCAGGCCAGCCTCGAAATTGCGGCGCAGCGCCGCGGCGGCGAGGGTGACGAAGACGAAGATGGACCAGCCGACGAACCAAACCAGACTGCCCAGTAAGATGATCGACAGCGCAATGGCGTCAAGTCTTCCATGCCCGATGAGCAGCATGGAAGGGGCGACTCCGGCAAGGATGGGCGCGGTATAGCGCAGCCAGCGGATGTACCAGCGGGGACGCAGGTAGAGAAAGGCCACCAGAAATTCGAAGAAGAGGAAAGCGGAGATGAGCAGAAGCTGAAGCACGATGGCCGCCGACCAGAGACTGTCGAGCCGTGCGGTACTGCCGGCCAGCTCAACAAAACCGATGGGAGCCTGGGCCAGTTCATGCAAACCAAGCCAAAGGTACTCGGGGTGTCCACGCTGCGCGAAATAAAGAGCAAAGAGGAAGCCGGCCAGCACGACGAGCAGAATGGAATAAACCAGGCGG
Source organism: Acidobacteriaceae bacterium (assembly GCA_030040115.1). Classification (GTDB taxonomy): domain Bacteria; phylum Acidobacteriota; class Terriglobia; order Terriglobales; family Acidobacteriaceae; genus Telmatobacter. Next base: position 917 of record JASHUH010000562.1, read on the forward strand.
GGAAGCTGCTCGAACACGCTGCGATTGAACCACAGCTCCAGCTCCCGGCGCAGATCGGGCGCGTAGCCCAGAAGCAGGCTACGGTCGGAGAAAAACGAGGTATAGGCGGCAAATCCGGAGGGAATATAGAGGGTCCGGATCACCAGGACGAGAGAGGTTTCGCCGGGCGCCACGTCGAGAGGGTAGATGCGGGAGATTTCGTGATACCGGTCGGGGGCGTCCGGGTGCGGGCCTTCGGGCTGGATGGTGCGGCCGTTGGCAAAGACGCGCACGCCGACTCCCGGTCCATTGGCGCCTAGATCAAAAGAGAAGGTTTGGGTGACCGGCAGGCGGATGAACAGCGCGACGGGCAAGTGGTTCCTGGCCAGGCGAATGTGCAGCCGGAACCAGACGTAGCGGCGCAGGCGCGAGCCAGGGCCGGTGGAGGGACGGCCATTGGTCGAGGGGCCTTCCGCGTCGGCGGATGAGTCCTCGTCGGGGACCTCACGGATAGTAGTTGCGGCGTCACGCACAACCCATTGCGAGTCATCGAAGCCGGGTTCGGCGACCGCTTGATCGGAGGAAATGCCGACTCGCCAACCCCGATCAAGAGTTAACGGCGATCCCAGGCTGGAGGCGTCGAAGACGGCTTGGGAAGCGATCGGCAATGAACTCGATGTCCTTTGGGAGTGGCTTCGCTCTGGAGCCGATTTCCGCCCTCGCTGTTCCGGGGCTGGACCGCGGCGCGGGGCAATCGTCTGGCGCGCTAGCGGCGAGGCCCCGCACCAAATCCCCCCCAAGGCCGCTGCAACCGCGATCAGAATCGCTCGCCGCAAATGCTCCTCCGGGCTCCGCTTTCCGGTCGGTTTGCGAAAGGCCCGTTTCCGGGCGCCGTGGTCTCCACTGTAACAGGCGGCGATTGAGGGAAAAAATCCCGGTACCGGGTCAGTTGGCAAAGTGAGCCAGCACCAAAATCCCATCGATTAGAAGCTAAATAGGTTGGCGCCGGTCCGAAGTGCTGAAGCTGGCCGGATTTCACGACTTTTCCGGCAATTTGGTGTTCACCAGGGTGGAAATGTGATGATTCCTCTTCCCATCGGGTGTCTGTTGGGCGGATACTAGCGTCTAAGCGATAGAGCGAAGCGGCGTAGCGTGCGATTGGTTTCTTCGCCCTGGAGGAAAGTCATGAAGCCAGAATTCAGGGGCCTGCGATCAATACGGCGGCTGGGGATGCGGGGAGGGATGCTGGCGGGACTGACGCTGGCGCTGGCCGCCGTATTGTCAGCTCAATCCACGGGATCATCCCCGACCCAAACCGGCACGCCGACGGCGCAACCTTCATCGGGAACGGCTTCGACGGGCGGGGCCACGCAATCGGCGCCAGCGGCGCAGCCGGACTCATCCAAGCAGCCGGCGCCCGGAACCACTCCGGTAGGGGGCGATCAACCGCTGCCCTCTGCGCAGTCGGCGCCGGGGACCACGCCGGTGGGCGGCGATGCCGCGCCTCCCGACAATTCCGCGAAAAAGGACAAGAAAGACAAAAAAGATAAGGACGCCAAAGACCAGAATGACAATCCGAACGTGAAGGTCGATCCCGACAAGGTGGTGGCCGTGGGCAGCGACCTGATCAAGGTGAAGCCGGGCAGCGAAGAAGATGTGAACGCGGTGGGCAACCGGAACATCGGCGGGCGCGGCTTGGGCAACTGGTACTCGACGGAATCCGAGATCAAGATGGGCAAGACCTACGCCGATCAGATCGATAAGACGGCGCGCTTCATTACCGATCCGGTGATTACCGAGTACGTCAACCGCATCGGCCAGAACATCGTCAAGAACTCAGACTGTAAGGTTCCGTTCACGATCAAGGTTCTCGATTCGGACGAGATCAACGCTTTTGCGCTGCCGGGAGGGTTCTTTTACGTTAATTCAGGGCTGATTCTGGCTGCGGACGAAGAAGCCGAACTGGCCGGAGTGATGGCCCACGAAACGGCCCATGTATGCGCCCATCACGCGGCGCGCGAGATGACGCGGTTAAATTACGCCGAGTTAGGCACCATTCCGCTGATCATGATGACCGGCTACAGCTGGACCGGGTATGGAATTTACGAGGCGGCGCAGCTCGCCGTGCCCATGGCCTTCCTGGAGTTCTCCCGCGAATTCGAGGCCCAAGCCGATTATCTGGGCGTGCAGTACATGTACAAGGCCGGCTACGATCCGCAGGCGTTTATTACGTTCTTTGAGAAGATTCAAGCGCTGGAGAAACGCAAGCCGGGACTGGTGGCCAAGGCTTTCTCCGACCACCCCCAGACCCCCGACCGGATTCTGCATTCGCAAGAAGAGATTGCGAGGATTCTGCCGGCGCGCGATGAGTACCTGGTGACGACTTCGGAGTTCGATCAGATCAAAGCGCGCCTGGCGCGGATTGAGAACAAACGCCGCCTGCAGGACACCAAAGGCGTCACCCGACCGTCGCTGCGCAGGGCAAGCACCGGCAACGGTCCGGATCAGAATGGCGGAGATAGCGGTGACGGCACCGACCAGCCCACGCTGCACCGCCGCGACGATCAGAACTAACGGAAAGCCTTGAGCTTCAAAAGCGCCCCGGGCGAATCTCGATTCCGGGGCGTTTTCATGTTTGGCGGCGTACATTGGCGGAACGCCCTCTGAACTTCAGCGCATCGAGGCGGGCTTGCCGACGAATGTGCGAGGTGGTGGTGGGTAACTGACGATCAGGCGGTCCTGTGGATTTCTTTCGGGGCCGGAGAAGCCGCACCATCTGTTTCAATGACCCAAACGGTTGGGCCGTGATTCTTGGGAACCCCAAGATATAGCCATGGCGGGCAGTGGCGCTCTTGTCCCGTTCCGGATCGGGACATGCAAAGACCGTGAATTTCCTGTGAGTTCCTGAAAATCCTTGAACCGGCGGGTGAAACCGGATATATACAAGACTACCGGCCAGTGGGCCGGAATTCATTGGCGCTCACCCGGGAAGGCAATTATGCGCAATTCCGCAGTCCGCTCGAATCTGCTCGTCCCTGAAGTACGCGAGGTGATGGACATTCGCCAAGCTTCCGGCTATCTGGGCATTTCGCCGGATACGCTCTACAAGTATGCGTCGGAGGGGTTTGTGCCCGCGTTCAAGCTGGGCAATCGCTGGCGCTTCAAGCGCTCGCGGCTCGACGAGTGGATGGACCGGCAAAGTGATTTGCAGGCCGGAGAAGCGGTGGACGCAAGCAAAAAGAAGCCGGTGCAGAGAGAGGCGGCCGGTAGCCTGTAGCCGGTCGTTTGCGAGCTGTCAGGTCTCAGCTTTCAACGTGCCGGCGCCGGCGCAAAATGGATGAAACAGGCGAGGCGTCAATTGGGTGGGGAAATGAATAGGATGCCGATCGCCGCCTTCCGCTCTCTCTGCTTCCCGTTTTCCAATTGCCTGTCATTCCTGTCTCCCGTCCGCTGTTTCCCGAACTTTGACCCCGGTTCTCGGATCCATAGCTCCTGACGGCTGTGCTACAACTGACCGAGTGGACCACTTCCGCCGCATGGGCGCGTTGCGCCGCAAGCTGACGCGCGCCGGCCTTTCCGGGCTCATCGTCACCCACCTCCCCGACCTGCGCTACCTTTGCGGATTTACCGGTTCGAGCGCCGCGCTAGCGGTTACGCGGTGGAGGGCGTGCCTATTCACCGACGGGCGCTATGGCCAGCAGGCGGCCGAAGAGGCGCAAGCGGCGAAGGTTGAAGTTGTGACCAACTCCGCCGCAGTGGCCGCCGTGCAGTGG
>JASHUH010000563.1 GCA_030040115.1 Acidobacteriaceae bacterium
AGGCGTCTGCTTGCAGGATGCCGCGGAACTTGGCCAGGTGGCGCTGTGGATGCTCGCCTCTGCGGTCGCGCGAGTAAGTGAACCAGACCGCCAGCGGCGACTTGTCACCAGCCAGGCGGTTGTCGCGCACGTAGGTCCAGAAGCGAGCCTTGCTGGTTTTTCCGTTGCCGGGCGCCAGCGCCGGCAGCGGCATGTCGTCGCCGTGCAGCTTTTCGGTGTTCATCACATAGCGGCGCAGCGCTTCCACCAACGGCTCCATCAGCGCGCTGGCTTCGCCCACCCACTTGGCCAACATGGAACGGTCCAGATCCACGCCCACGCGGGCGTAGATCTGCGATTGCCTGTACAGAGGCAGGTGATCACAATATTTCCCCGTGAGCACGTGCGCCAGCAAGCTCCACGTCGGTGATAGCTAGAGCTACGGCCAGTAGGACTTCGCCGCGGCTCTTCGGCACTCGCGTCACGGCGTCAGATTCGGGCGGAGGTACGTGGTAGGGGCATGGAAACCGACGTTGGCGTGCATTTACCACCCTGCCACACTCTTTGCACGGCGCGAGTTTGACGGGACCGAATTTTTTTCGCCTCGCTGCAACCCTCTTGGCTCTTTCAGAGGCAAAAACGGAGTCTGGAATCGACGATAGATCCCATTCTGGTGAATATTGCCTCGCAGTCACTCTACCAGTATTGTCCATCAATTGGCCGGAGTCCGGAACCCGGTTTCACAATCCAGCCGTTTCTACGGCACTTGCCGGCGTGATCGTTTCGAAAACTTCCGATGTGCTGAAGTTAAGGTTGGCGTGATCCGATCATGTCCGGACCTTCCTTTTGCCGAATCGAAGGCCGACAGGGCTTTAATCCCGGGAAGTAAATAGCCGCAAGCTCACGCCGCGTAGGATCCCACTTGCCGCGTTTCTCGCGGAACGGAAACAAGAAATGATCAGGCTGTTTCGAACCGTGCGCCATGGCCCGAATTTTTAGACTTGCGAACGCGAAGCGAGCGCACTCATTGAGGATGATATCGCGGGGCCTTGAGTTGTTTTTGACTGCGTCCTCTGGGATATAGATGTGCAATACCTCGCCGCATGTACTGTTATTGCTGTCACAGTACGTAACAATGCTTCGTGTATTATAGGAACAAGATCAGCAAAAGGCCGATTAGAACTCCTGCCGATGGTATGAGCGGAAATCGGCAGAACACGAGTTAGTCTTTTGGAATGAGTGAGTTATGGCACAACGTGTACAATGAATTTGGGACCCCTGCTTTACAAGCAGGAGGTCGCAGGTCCGAGCCCTGCACTGCCCACCAAATCGGAAATCAATGACTTGCGCGAACTGCCTCGGCGTCGAAAATGCTAGGGCATGCAGTCGAGTCATTTCACCGAGATAGTCCAAGATCAGGAATCCCGATATGGAGAATCATTTCGGTTGGTGTTGCATAAGCCTCCGAACGGTTGGTCGAATCAAAGTTGGGGTAACAGCGCGGTTGAGCCCCCATTTTGCCGGTTCCTATATTTCCTCAGGCGCACTCTCTGCCGTAGGGGCAGGTTCTCCGATGATCCACCCACAAAGATGGTGTAATCACCCGGAACCAGGGTCCAGTCATCCTTTCCCACATCGAAAATCGAGAGATACTGCGCCGGAATCTTCACCCAAAGCTGTTTGCTTTCACCCGGATTCAACTGCGACTTGCGCCAGCCGATAAGGCGCTTGGGAGGTTCCCCTGCACTCGCAGGCAAGGAGACGTACACCTCGGCGATTTCTTCTCCGGCTCGCGCGCCTGTGTTTTTGATCGTGAAGTCGACCCTGATTCCGCCTTCAACCACCTGCACGCGCAAGCCGGAGTAGAAAAACCCGGTGTAGGAGAGCCCAAACCCAAAGGGAAACAGCACGGCTTTCCGCTTCGCGTCGTACCATTTGTAACCGACCAGCAATCCCTCGTTGTAGGTAAGCTGCACCGGCGGGCTCTCTCCGCCTGGCCCGCCGAACAGCGCAGCCAGATGCGCAAAAGCGCTGAGCTCGCGCCGCGTTACCGGTGGTCTCACGATCGCCGGTTCGGGCAAATCGGCGTCGCGTAGAGGAAATGTGATCGGCAATTTGGCGCACGGGTTTACCTTTCCGAACAGAATGTTCGCTACCGCGTCCGCTCCGCGGCTGCCTGCGTACCAGGCCTCTACAACCCCGCTTACCTTGTTGACCCACGGCATCAGCGCGGGACTGCCCGTTTCCAGCACCACAATCGTATGCGGATTTGCGGCCGCAACCTGCTCGACCAGCGCATCCTGGTCCCCGGGAAGAGACAGGCTGTCCAGATCCATGCCCTCGCTCTCCCATTGATCGACAAAGACGAGGGCGACATCGGCGCGCCGGGCCAGAGCGGCAGCCGCAGCAGGATTGGCGCCGGGGTCGTACTCCACGGTTGCATGCGGCGTTCGTGCGCGCACCGCTTTCAGCGGCGAAGTCGGAAACCACACTTCCCGCCGCCATGGCAGACCTGTGTCGAAATGCAGGATGCTTCCGGCCGGCGGGTCGACTTGCGCTGAACCACCCCCGGAAATCATGGCGACGTCCGCATGCGCGCCAATCACGGCAATGCTGCGCAGCTTGGCGCCGTCGAGCGGAAGCTGCCCATCCTTGTTCCGGAGCAGAACCATGCTCTGTTCCGCCAGGCGCTGGGCAACATTGAGATCGCGATCGACATCGATGGGCCCCCGCACCGGGGGATCGTCGACAATGCCGCTCGCAAACTCCGACCGCAGGATGCGGCGAACGTGTTCATCGAGCTGCGCCATCGGAACTTTGCCCGCCAGCACGGCCCGTTTCATGGCGTCTCCGTAAAATACCGACGATGGCTCTTCCTGATCCAGGCCCGCCGCCGAGGCTTTCACCGTGCTGTGCGTGGCGCCCCAATCCGAGAGCACAAATCCCGCGAACTTCCAGTCCCTTTTGAGCACCTGGCTTAACAGATAGTCGTTCTCGCACGAGGGCTCGCCATTCACCCCGTTATAGGCGCACATCACCGCACCAGCCTTGGAGTCACGTAATCCGATTTCGAACGCCAGCAAATCGGTTTCGCGCATGGCGCGCTTGTCGATATGGACATTGAGCGAGTGCCGGTCCGTTTCCAGGTCGTTCACCGCAAAGTGCTTTAAGTCACCGATCACAAGTTGCGCCTGGGTACCCGCCGCTTCCTGGCCGGCCATTGCGCCGGCCAGGATCGGGTCTTCTCCCAGATATTCAAAGGTGCGGCCGTCGCGTGGCTCGCGCGCCAGGTTGACGCCTCCGCCCAGCGACATGTTGTAACCTTGGGCGCGCAATTCCCGTCCCAGCAGCGCACCATAGTCAAAAGCGGCTTTTTCATCCCAAGTGGCCGCCAAGGCCAGATCGTCCGGCAGCGCGGTCGCATACCGGCCATTTCTCCGGCTGCGCGTCACGCCGTACGATGCGTTGTTCATCTGAATTCCGGGGATGCGCAGGCGTGGAACACCCGCCACATACCCCACCCCGCCATTCGAATGCAGCACCTCCATGTTCATCGTGTCCAGATCCAATCCCCGCCAGGCCGTCCCGTGCAATAAGGAAATCTTCTCGTCCAAGGTCATCTGCTGCAGCACCTTTGCGGTCCGCGCGTCCGGAGAAAGAGCGCGATTCAACCAGGGAAATGGGGGGCTGTTCGCGGCGCCTCCATGGGGGATGTGGTGTGCGGAGGGCGGAGAGGCTGCAAGCAGCGCAATCAGGCCCAGACCAACTGCAATTTGCCGCGCCCGCGGATGCAGATTCATCGCTTCTCTCTCAGTTCACCACTCGCCCCCCAGGAGTAGAAATGATCGGCTGTCCACTCACCGGAGAGATTGTCGAACATGCCGGAAACCGAAGACGTCATCTTTTCTTCCAGAATCATGCTGCCATCCAATGGGAGGCGAAGTACAGGCGGAAATGCGTGTGTTTCTCGCTTGGCGGTAAGCAGCGATCGAAGGGTGCAATCTCCGGTTGGCTCGAGTTTACCGGCCGATACTCGGAAGATCCGGGATGGATATCGGTGCGCCCCAAAACGCATGCCGTTCGCTGTACCGGCGTTGCCCATTCCCACTTCGCCCGGCGAAGATGAGCGTATGCGCCAGATCATTCCCGCTCTTCTCGATAGCGTACGCGACCACGCGCGCTCGTGGTTTGAAACCCTGCCCGCGCGCCCGGTCCGCGCGAGCGCATCCTCCGCGCAACTGCGCCAATCCCTGGGAGGCCCCTTGGCCGAAAATGGTGCTCCGCCCGCTGATGTAATCGCAGCTCTCGCCAGCGCCGGCGCAGCCGGGACCATCGCTTCCGCCGGACCTCGCTATTTTGGCTTTGTCGTCGGAGGGAGCGCGCCCGCCGCGCTCGCGGCCGACTGGCTTGTCTCCATGTGGGATCAGAACGCATGCACCTTCGCTCATTCGCCGCTCGTCTCAACTGTCGAGCAGATTACGGGCTCCTGGCTTCGCGACCTCGCGGGCCTGCCCTCCACAATGAGCTTTGGCTTTGTCACCGGCGGCCACATGGCCAATTTCACCTCACTCGCCTGCGCCCGCCACAGTGTCCTGCGCAAAGCCGGCTGGGACGTCGAAACCAACGGACTCAGCGGCGCGCCGCCAATCGAAATCTGCGTCAATGAAGAATCCCACTACACTATTTTTCTGGCGCTCCGTCTCCTCGGCCTCGGCTCGGCCCGCGTCCGCAAAATCCCAGCCGACGGGCAGGGCCGCATGCGCGCCGATCGGCTCGGCGCGGCGCTGCGCGAAACCTCAGGGCCCTGCATCGTCTGCGCCCAAGCCGGCAACGTCAACACCGGCGCCTTCGATCCCCTGACGGCTATCGCCGACGCAACTCGCGAACGTGGCGCCTGGCTCCACGTGGACGGCGCTTTCGGGGTCTGGGCCGCAGCCTCGCCCCAGCACGCGCACCTGGTGCGCGGCATCGAGCGCGCCGACTCGGTGGCCACCGACGCGCACAAGTGGCTCAATGTTCCTTACGACTGCGGCCTGGTGTTTTGTGCTGACGAATCCGCGCACCGCAGCGCCATGTCGCTCGCCGCCGCCTACATCGGCGCCAGTGGCGGTGAGCGAGATCCCCACGAATTTGTCCCCGAAGAGTCCCGTCGCGCTCGCGCCATCCCTGTTTACGCCGCCCTGCGCTCGCTCGGCCGCCGCGGTCTGGCTGAAATGATTGAACGCAACTGCCGACAGGCCCGCCGCTTCGGCAACGCTCTGCGCGCGGAAGGGTTCGAGGTCCTCAACGACATTGTCCTCAATCAGGTTCTCGTTTCCTTTGGCGCGCCCGAGCGAACCCAGGCAACCATTGCCGCCCTCCAGCAGGACGGCACATGCTGGTGTGGAGGCACCGTCTGGCAGGGCCGCACCGCCATGCGCATCAGCGTCAGCAACTGGTCCACCACCGATGACGACGTCGAAAACAGCATCGAGGCGATCGTCCGCTGCGCTCGCTCCATCGGGAGCTAGATGGATCAAATCAGCAGCCAGGGCCTATTGGATTGGATGGCGTTGCGAGCAAGAATCGGGTGAACGGGCATTGGCGCTAAAGCTCGACAATTGCGCCTCATCCGGGAACCCAAGCGACGCGATTTATCGGAGACGCTTGACGATCCCGATCACGTCCTCCACAATCAATCTCGCCATGGTCGTTGCGCTTTGACCGTGATCGGAATCCGTTGAAACACTGTTCGCCTTCACTTAGCAACGTAGATTGACGCACAGGAATCCGCGCCATGGGAAAGAAACCGGGAGGGGACTCAATGAATGGCGGCAGAATGTCGAGGCGGAGATGGTTTGAGCTTACGGGCGGTCTCGGGGTCGCGGCGCTATGTCCGAAGTTCTACGCGGAGCCGACGTTATCGGATAAGAACGGCAGAAAAATCCGCGACATTCAAACTATGACGATCACAGGGGAAAGAACATATGTCCTGGTGCGGATACTCACCAATGATGGGCAATTCGGCATTGCGGAAGCGTATGGAACGCCGGCCATCGGAGTCAAGGAGCAGATTCAGGCACTGAAACCGCTGCTGGTGGGCAAGGATCCGTTGGAGATCGACGTCCTCTACACGTTTTTGGGAGAAGGGGGACCGTCGCTTTCGGGAACGCGGACCGATGGGTCTGCGCATAACCTGATGCGGGCCGCGAGTGGCGTCGAAATGGCGCTATGGGACTTGGCCGGCAAGGTTCTGAACGTCCCAACAGTGAATTTGCTGGGAGGCAAGTTTCGCAACAAGGTGCGGGTTTACGACCACGCTGCTCCGCGCAATATGCTGGACAAGGCTTCATGCGCGGACTGGGCGGAGAAGGTAAAGTCCGACCCGAGTGGATTTACTGCGCATAAGTTCGGGTTTCCTCACACCAATCCCAGCGTGGACCTCGCACGGGATCGCAGCAATCGTGTCATCACCACCGAGGAGTTGAACAACATTGCGCGCGGATTCGAAAATTGCCGCGAGGCCATCGGCTGGGATCACGACATTATGGTTCATTGCCACTGGGAGTTCGATCTTCGCTCATCGATTCAATTAGCGCAGGCGGTAGCGCCCATTAAGCCGCTGTGGCTGGAGGATCCGCTACCGGTTGACTACTCGGACTCGTGGGTGCGCCTGTGTGAGAGCTCGCCGGTTCCTATTTGCACCGGAGAAAATTTGGAGAGGCGCGAAGGGTTCAAGGATTTTGTTATCCATCAGGGCTGCGACATCCTCAATCCCGACCTGCGCAATGCCGGGGGATTTTTAGAAACTAAGCGAATTGCGGATTTTGCCGCAATTTTCGGCTTGCCGATGGCGACTCATAACACGGGAAGCCAGGTGCACACCTGGGCCACGTGCCAATGGGCGGCCTCGATCCGGGATTTCATGACCTGCGAAACGATTACCGGAAAGGGCGGCTGGATGGATAAGGTGCTCCAGTTGGATGGCCCCTATATCAAAGAGGGCCATATCACTGTCGGCGACAGGCCGGGTCTGGGGATCGAGTTGAACCCCGATGTCGTCAAGGCGCATCTTGCGGAAGGCGAGCAATGGTGGGGCTGAGAAGGCGGATTACGAATTGGTCAAAAAGAGATCTCATCCAATGCGTTTCTTCGTGTTGATAACGGCCTTAGCCGGCGCGGGATGGTTTTACAATTTTTCCGCTAACTCGCAGCAAACCGCTGCTATTCGCTGGGAAAGGGCGGAAGCATCAGCGGCTTCGAAAAGCGGTTCATTCGCCGCGGGCAACTGGGCTGCCTACGATGGCGAGCCCAATGGCGATCACTTTTCTGCTCTCGGGCAGATTAATCGCGGCAATGTGGGCAAGCTGAAGATAGCGTGGTCCTTCGACACCAACGAAGTTGGCGGCCTGGAGACCAATCCGCTCATTTTAGATGGAATTCTCTATGGCCTGACGCCGGCCCGTGAGGTTTTCGCTCTCGATGGAGCCACGGGCAAATTGCTTTGGAAGTTTGACTCCGGCGTTCCCGGCAGAGGGCATGATCGAGGGCTCGCCTACTGGGCAGATGGTCAGGACCGGCGGATCCTGGCAGGAATCGGCAGCTTCTTGTACGCTCTCGACGCCCGTGACGGTAAGCCAGTCCCTTCGTTTGGAGACAACGGCCGCGTCGATTTGCGTAAAGGTTTAGGCCGAGACTACCTTAAGCAGTCAGTCAACATGGATAGTCCCGGGATTGTTTATCACGACTTGATCATTGTGGGCGATTCCGAACCTGAGGATTATCCCGCGCCTCCCGGAGATATTCGAGCCTATAACATCCGGACCGGTAATCTTCAGTGGATTTTCCATACGATTCCCCATCCGGGCGAGTTTGGTTACGACACCTGGCCGAAGGACGCATGGAAATATGCGGGCGCAGCGAATAACTGGGCGGGCATGGCGCTTGACGCCGGACGCGGCATCGTCTATGTTCCCACCGGCTCGGCAGTGCCCGATTTTTATGGCAGAGATCGTGTCGGCAATGACCTTTTTGCCGATACTTTGCTCGCTCTGAATGCGGAGACGGGAAAGCGCATATGGCACTTTCAGGGTGTGCATCATGACATCTGGGACAGAGATTTTCCATCGCCACCAGCGCTGCTGACGGTAACGCGTAATGGAAGAGGAGTAGATGCTGTGGCGCAAACGACCAAGTCCGGCTTCATTTTCCTCTTCGATCGGGCGACTGGCAAGCCGCTCTTTCCGATCGTCGAAAAGAGTTATCCGGCCAGCACGGTTCCAGGCGAAGTTGCGTCTCCGACTCAACCGGTTCCTACGGCGCCACCGCCGTTTGCGCGGCAACCGTTCACCCGGGATATGGTGACGAACCGAACTCCAGAGGCGCATGAATGGGCTTTAAAACAGTTTGACAGGTTTATCAGTGCGGGCCAGTTCGTCCCGCTAAGCGTGGACAAGATCACAATTATGCTGCCAGGCACGGGTGGCGGCGGCGAATGGGGCGGTCCGGCCATCGACCCGGCAACTGGAGTGCTCTACGTCAATTCCAACGAGATACCGCGCCTGTTTGCTCTCGCCGCGCCGCCGGCGCCAGGGAGCGAAGGGGAGCGAATTTATCAAGATCGGTGCAGCAGTTGCCATGGCCTGAACAGAGCCGGGTCTCCGCCCGCCATTCCGTCGCTGAACGGAATCACGGCAAAGCTGTCAGATGGCGAGATCGCGCAGACGATTCAGCACGGCTACGGACGCATGCCTCCTTTTCCGGACATCGACGACCAGCAGGCGAAAGCTGTTATCGCCTATCTCAAGGTTCCGGGGCGTGTTCATAAACCATCCGCCAGGTCCGAGCAAGCCGCCTCGGGCGCCATCCAAAAGGATGAGGGGAACGAACCGGCCTATCCCCAGGATCCCTTTAAGACGGTGGGCAGCCTCTATTTCCTGGATCCGGATGGTTATCCGGCAGTTACCCCGCCTTGGGGCACACTCAATGCGATCGATATGAACACGGGAAAGCACCTCTGGAAGATTCCTTTGGGTGAATATCCCGAGCTTGCGGCAAAGGGAATGCATGATACAGGATCGTCAAATTATGGAGGTCCGATTGTCACCGCCGGCGGCGTACTCTTTATTGCGGCAACCGTATTCGATCATAAGTTTCGCGCCTTCGACGATCGGACCGGCAAGCTGCTATGGGAAAGCACGCTACCTTATTCCGGCAACGCGACGCCGGCGACGTACTTAGCGAAAGGGAAGCAGTACGTTGTCATCGCTGCCGGGGGGAGCAATTATGGCGGAGGCGCTACGGGTGGCACATACGTCGCTTACACTCTACCCTAGCCTACGGTCGGAGGTTAGTTTGGCGTTGATGGGCAGCAAGCGCCACCCCTACAGCTAAAGCCGGTACACTTTTCGCGCCATTCTTTCGGCACGGCTGAAGCCGTGCTCTTTCAAAACTGTTCCCGTTGGCAATTCGAAATCCAAATGCGATTGCCCTGTCAACCATCCCTCAAAACGAGTAACTGCACAGGCTGGGATGTACACTGTGCCGTGTACGCTTTCGAGGTGAAATTGGCCATGACGGCAGCGGGATTGGATCTGGACAAGATGCTGGATGTGGCGTGGGTGCGTTCGCAGTTTCCATCGCTTGAGACGCAGGTCGACGGGCAGACCGCAGCCTTTCTGGACGGTCCTGCCGGCACCCAGACGCCCCTCCAGGTCATCTCCGCAATCCAGAACTATCTTAAGCATTCCAACGCCAACACCCACGGAGCCTTCTTGACGAGCCGGCGCAGTGACGAGGTGATCGCCGACACGCGTGCGGCGATGGGGGATTTTTTCTATTGTGATCCCGGCGAGGTTATGTTTGGCCCGAACATGACCACCCTTACCTTTGCAATGTCCCGGGCGATCGGCCGAGAGCTGCGGGCAGGAGATGAAATTCTTCTGACGAGGCTCGATCATGACGCCAATTTCTCTCCCTGGAAAGCGCTCGAGGAAAAAGGTGTGGTCATTCAGGTGGCGGACGTTCACGAAGAGGACTGCACGCTCGACCTCGAGGACCTGAAAAGCAAATTGACCCACCGGACCAAGCTCGTGGCTTTAGGCTATGCCTCGAACGCCGTGGGAACCATCAATCCCGTGCGAGAGATCACGCGCCTGGCACATGCCGCCGGCGCCATGGCGTTTATTGACGCGGTGCACTATGCCCCTCATGGTCTGACGGACGTCAAAGAGCTCGATTGCGATTTCCTGGTTTGCTCCGCATACAAATTCTTTGGCCCGCACATGGGTGTGCTCTATGGAAGACGCGAACATTTAGAGCAACTCCAGCCGTACAAGGTGCGGCCGGCCGCCGAGCAGATTCCGGAGCGGTGGGAAACGGGCACCCAGGCGCACGAGCTAATCGCCGGGATCGGCGCGGCGGTCGAATACATTGCCGGCGTGGGTCGCTACAGCGATCCAGCGGCGAAGACGCGGAGGCAAGCGCTGGCGGCGGCCTATGGCGCCACGGTCGCGCACGAGCGGCGGCTGATCGCGAGGCTGATCGAAGGCTTGCAGACGATTCCAAGCGTGCGCATCTACGGCATTACCGATCCCAAGCGATTTGAGGGACGCTGCTCGACGCTCTCGCTTCGCGTCGGGGAACACCCACCGAAAGCGATTGCCCAATTCCTCGGCAAGCGCGGCATCTTCACTTGGGATGGGAATTACTACGCACTCAATTTGTCAGAGCGGCTTGAAGTGGAATCGAAAGGCGGAATGCTGCGCATTGGTTTGGTTCATTACAACACGCTGGAAGAGGTGAATCGCCTGCTCGAGTCCCTGCGCGAATTCGCCTCGAATTGAAGAACCTATGACACGATCCAGCGAATGCTGGCTGTTTTTCAAGACTGCTCTTGCCGTTGCAACGTGCATCAAAGGAACTGAAGACTCGGAACCCTGCAGCCGCGGGGCCATACTCGAGGCTCGGTTGATCCCGGCGCCGTCGCAGCCAGGTGGGTTGTTCTTAAAAGGGCGCCTTGTATGACGCCGCATCGAGCACATAAATCCCTGGAACTGCTCTAGAATGATCCGTGTTGCTCATTCCGCTCCATGAAATCCGTTTCCCCGATCTCCACGATTAACGACCTCTTTTGCCGTGTCGCCGCGGCGGGTAATCCGCGCGCCATGCTTTTCCAGGACGACGCGAGCCAGTGGCGGGCGATCTCCTCGGACCAGATCTATCAGCGTGTGCGCGCGCTCGCCGAAGCATTCCGCGCATGGGGCGCCAAGAAAGGCGACCGCATTGCCCTGGTGAGCGAAAACCGCTGGGAGTGGGCCATCACCGACTTTGCCGTGCTTGCCCTCGGCGCCGCCGACGTGCCCATCTATCCCACCCTTACGGCCGAGCAGGTGGCGGCGCTGCTGCGCGACGCCGGCTGCCGCATCGCCGTGGTCTCCACACGCCAGCAATTCGAAAAACTGAGCTCGGTGCGCAGTCAGACGCCCGTCGAACGGATCGTCCTCATGGATTCGCCCGCGCCCGGAGGAGCCATTGCCTTCACCAGCCTGCTCGCCGGCGCCGACGACCGCGGCGCGGAGCGCGATGTCGAGTTCGATGCCCTGGTTCGCGCCGCCGAACCCAACGACCTGGCTACCGTGATCTACACTTCCGGCACCGCGGGCGAGCCCAAAGGCGTTGCCCTCACCCACGGCAATATCGCCTCCAATCAAAATTACGCCGTTGCCGATTTTGCCTTCAATTCCACGGACGCCTGCATCTCCTTTCTGCCTCTCTCGCACATCACGGCCCGCGCTCTCGACTACGTCATGTACAACCACGGCGCGCAGGTGGCCTATTGCTCGCAATTCGATAGGCTTCCTCAAGCCATGCGCGAGGTCAGACCCACGGTGATCGTGGGCGTGCCCCGCGTCTACGAAAAAATCCGCCAGACGGTGGAGGCCCGAGCCGCAGAGTCACCGGTCAAAAAGCGCCTCCTCGCCGTAGCTATCGCTGTTGGCGCGCGTCATCGCGATACGGTGTACAGCGGCCGCCGCCCCTCGTCGCCCTTGTGGAAGCTGGCGAATAAACTGGTCTACTCCAAAGTCCGCGAGGCCTTTGGCGGCCGCGTCAAAGTCTTCATCTCCGGCGGCGCGCCTCTGGGTCTGGATACAACGCGCTGGTTCGCCTCAGCCGGCATCGCGCTCTGGGAAGGTTACGGCCTCACCGAAACATCGCCCGTCATCGCTCTCAACTCGCCGCTCCACCAGCGCATGGGCTCCGTCGGCAGGCCCCTGGCCAACATCGAGCTGAAACTCGCCGCAGACGGCGAACTCCTGGTGCGCGGTCCCTCCGTTTTTGCCGGCTATTGGCAAAAACACGAGGCGAACGGCGACTGCTTCGACGCCGATGGATGGTTCCATACCGGCGACATCGCCCGCCTCGACGAGGACGACGGCTTCCTTTACATCACCGACCGCAAAAAGGAGCTGCTCAAAACCTCGGGCGGCAAGCTCGTCGCGCCGCAGCCCATCGAAAACAAGCTCAAGAATCATCCTCTCGTGGCCCAGGCCGCGCTGGTCGGCGACAAGCACAAATTCATTTCCGCGCTGCTCTCGCCCAACTTCGCCGCGCTCGAAGATTGGGCGCGCCGCGAGGGCATCGAGACCAGTTCCCGCGCCGAACTGGTGGCTCACCACCGCGTGCTTGCCCTTTACGGAGAAATTGTCCGCGAGGTCAATTCGGGCCTGGCCAACTTTGAAAGCCTCAAGCGTTTCCGCGTAGTCGCCGAAGAATGGACCCAGGAGTCGGGCGAACTCACCCCCTCGATGAAGCTCAAGCGCCGCATCATCACGGCGCAATACGCGGACGCGATCGACGCGCTCTACGACGACGAAGCAACCGCGCGGGGCGAATAGGCGAACCCAGTCGGGGCAATTTCTCGGGGAAAAGTATGCGCCTCGTCCACATGTTCTTCAGCCCTTTGAAGAACGGCGCTCCCCATGCGCCCACCGCCAGCGCGGCTCCAAAAAAGACCACCGCATCGATGCTCAGCCTTCCCTCGCGCGTCCAGTACGCGTCGGGCTCCAGATTCAGCCACAGCGCAAACTCATCCAGCGTCAACGCCGCGCCTACGCCGTAGCTCACCGCCATCAGCCGGCCCAGAAAAATCGACATCGGCGAGCGCGACCGCCCCACGTCCATCAACCATCCGTAGCCCACCGCCAACAGGATGAGAATCCCCCACACCAGGTGGTGAATATGATGTCCGCGCACCACCACCCATTGGAAATGCCCCTCGTGATTCACAATCCGGTGCACCAGGATGCGGATGCCCACAAAGGTGATGAGAAACGCCACCGAGGCCAGGAATGCGCGTTGCCGCGGCCGATCCGGAATGGTGGTGTGGACCAGATACCCCAGCCGCGTCAACTGCAGCAACACAAGCAGCACAACGACCACCAGGGTGACAAAGGCCAGCAATAGCAGGGCTCCGGCTCCAGGCATGTTTCTATTGAAACATCTTCGCGCGGCGCTGCTGAACCACGCCGCAAGCGGAAGCCTGAAGATTGTGAACTGAACACGGTTTTCCGTGCTCCCGGTCACGATTCCTCTTTCGAGCCGCGGAGTAAACTGGTTAGGGCTTCGAGACCGAGGCAAGTTGAGGCTTGCTCCCGAACGGTCCATTTCCGGCGCCGCCGGGCGAATTTCCGACCAGGAGACTTTTTCGAATGCGTGTTGCTTTGTTGACCGGCGGCGGCGACTGCCCTGGTCTGAATGCGGTAATTTACGCGGCGGTTAAAAAGGGCATCAACCATTACGGCGACGAGTTCATCGGATTTCTCAACGGCTGGCGTGGCGTGCTCGACAACAACTTCATTCCCCTCACCCTCGAAACCACCGACGGCATCCAGCTAAAGGGCGGCACTATCCTCCATGCCTCGCGCACCAATGTCAAAAAAATACCCGGCGGGCTCGACAAAGCCCGTGAGGTTCTGGCCGTCAACAAAATCGATGCTCTTATCGCCCTTGGCGGCGACGACACCCAGTCGGTCACCCAGTACCTGTGTGACAACGGCGTCAACGGCGTGGGTGTGCCCAAAACCATCGACAACGACCTCAGCGGCACCGACCAGACTTTCGGTTTCGACACCGCCGTTTCCATCGCCACCGAGGCCGTCGACCGGATTCACACGACTGCCGACTCCCACAACCGGGTCATCGTCATCGAGGTGATGGGCCGCGATGCCGGTTGGATCGCCTATGCCGCGGGGATTGCGGGCGGCGCGCATGTCATTTTGGTTCCCGAAAAAGAGATCGACATCGAACACGTTTGCGCGCTGCTCAAGTACAACTACGATCATGACAAGCATTACGGGGTTGTGGTGGTCGCCGAGGGCTGCCATCTGCCCGAAGTCGGCCAGGTGACCGGATCCTCGCAGGTCGACTCCTTCGGCCACGCGCGTCTATCCGGCATCGGCGAAGCACTCGCCGACCTCATCGAGAAAAAAACCGGCTACGAAACCCGCTCCGTCAATCTGGGTCACACCCAGCGTGGCGGCGTTCCCACCGCCTATGACCGCCTCCTCGGCCAGCGCTATGGCCTACACGCCATCGATATGGTGCATGAGAGGAAATGGGGCCGCATCGCCGTGTTGCGCGGTATCGATATCACCGATATCCCCATCAAAGAATCGATTGCCACTAGCCGCCGCCTCGACCAGCGCTTTTTCGATGTGATTTCCGACCTCGAAGCCAGGGTCCCGGCTCTCGCCGTGAAGGTCTAACAGCGAACCCAGGATCGAATCGGGCCGATTTCCCCATCCCAGATTCTTGCATGTCATGGGTGCGGCGGCGCCATCACCCGCAATAAAGTGTTTACACTGATCTGCCGCGGAGTTTTCATCGATCGCCAAAGAGAGTTTCGCCATGGATCCGGGGCGATTCACCCAGGCCATGCCTGAAGATGAGCCCACCGCGGTGAAAAGGGCGGATGGCCGTGTCCCGATATGGATGCCGGTGGCGGCGCACAAATTGGCGAAGGGGCATCGGCCGATGAGCGTGGACGAGGTGCGGGCATGAAGAAATCGAAGCTGGCCGCGATTCTCACCGACGTGCACTTCTGGACTCCACTCGCCGTGCTGCTAGGAACTGCGCTTTTGATGTCGTTAAGGTGAGAACGTGAACAACACCGCCGCTGCCGCGCGTCCAACTTCAAACCTTTCCTTGCACAATCTGGGCGTCTTGCGGAACCTTGCTCTGGCGGCGCACGCGGTTCTCCTGAGTTTCTTCGCCAAGCCGCCGCCCGGCTCCACGTCCTTCGCGCCGCGGCTTGCCCCTATACATCTCTTCACAAATGCGCTAAGGTTCATCTGATTGCCGCATCAATTTGCCGCGGGAGAAGCGAAGCCGCATGTTGCTTCCCGAAACGTACTACGCTGCGTTGCTGCTCATGTTCCTGAGCATGTTGTGTTGGGGTTCATGGGCCACCACGCTCAAGCTGTGTCCGGGGTATCGTTTTCAGCTCTACTACTGGGACTATTCCATCGGCATGGCGATCGCCGCCGCGATCCTGGGGTTCACCGCAGGCAGTCTGGGTCACGCCGGACCGCCGTTCCTCGCCGATATCGCAAGCATGCCGCACGTCAGCATGGTGTACGCCGTCATCGGCGGAGCCGTCTTCAACGTCGCCAATTTGCTGCTGGTGGCGGCCATCGATGTCGCCGGCATGGCGGTTGCCTTTCCCGTCGGCATCGGTCTGGCCCTCGTCATCGGCGCGGTCTCCAATTACCTTATTCAGCCCGAAGCCGATCCGCGCCTGCTCTTCGGCGGAGTCGCGCTCGTCGTCCTTGCCATCGTGCTTGATGCGGCCGCCTATCGCAAGCGCGAGGCCACGGCAACCGGCGCCACGAACCGCGGGATTCTTATCAGCCTCGCCTGCGGCATTCTCATGGGCTGTTTCTATCCCTTTGTCGCGCGCGCCCTCGCCGGGATTCCTGGCAGACCCGCTCCCGGCCCTTACGCGGTTTCGTTCTTCTTCGCCGTCGGTCTCCTCGCCTCCACCATTCCCGCCAACCTGCTGCTGATGAAAAAGCCGCTCGATGGCAAGCCGCCAGTTGGAAGTT
>JASHUH010000564.1 GCA_030040115.1 Acidobacteriaceae bacterium
CGACTCCTCGATTTTTGACCCTTATTCATAAATGTCCATTTGTCATAGATGACTATTGGTCATATTCTGCGTGCGAACTGGAACGTTGTCAAGGCAATTTCCCGGGAAACCACGGATATCCTCGCGCCATCCATAGCCGCCCCGGCAAGGAAAAACTTCCTCCGCAACGCCGCGCTCCCAAGTCGCGATTTGGGACCTGGGAAACGGTAGCGCAGAAGGACGAATTCATGCGGTCAGCGGCCTAGGAAGACTTTCTCCACAGCCTCGGCCTTCGGGCGCCCTGCGCCTTTCCCTCGTTTTGTCGAGCCGCGCTCTGCTGTATAAAGGGAGTTAGGAACTGTCAGCCGAGGAGGTCTGAATCGATGACGGGTATGTTTCGGCGTTCGATCTATGGGCTCATCGCTGCTTCTGGATGTTTGCTGGCCGCGAGCCTTCCCGCGCTTGCCGCCGCTTCTCCCCCATGCGACAGCGACAATGGAGGCATCAAGCTGCCACCCGGATTTTGCGCGCTGGTGGTGGCCAACAACCTGGGCGAGGCCCGCCATGCGGTCGTTGCGCCCAATGGCGATCTCTTCGTTGCCTTGCAGAATGGCGGCATCGTCTCGCTGCACGACTCCACAGGCAACGGCCATTTCGACGTGAAGAATCATTTCGGCGACCAGAGCGTCACCGGCATCGGCTTTCACGACGGCTATCTCTATTTCGCCACCCCTGTGAGCGTGCAGCGTTACAAGTGGTCTCCCGGGCAGCTTAAGCCTTCCGGTCCGCCCGAAACCGTAGTCACCGGGCTCCCTGTCCAGCACGAACATGAAGATAAGGGATTGACCTTCGACCAGCACGAGCACCTGTACATCAACGTCGGCGCGCCCTCCAATGCCTGCCAATCACGTGACCGCCAACCCGGAGTGCCGGGTATGGATCCCTGCCCCATCCTCGAGAAGCACGGCGGAGCCTGGCGATTCGACGCCGACAAGCTGGGCCAAACCCAGGACCAGGGCGTACGCATCGCCACCGGGCTGCGCCAGTTTCCCGCGCTTACCTGGCATGATGGCGCGCTTTACATCGTGATGAACAACCGCGACCAGCTCGACACTCTCTGGCCCAAATCCTTCAACGCCGAAGAAAACGCCACCTGGCCCGCGGAGCCGATGTATCGCGCTGCCATGGGCGACAATTTCGGCTGGCCCTTTTGCGTGTTCAACTACACCACCGGGAAAGAGTTCCTGTCGCCGGAATACGGTGGCGACGGAAAGAAGGTGGGCCGCTGCGGCCAGTACAAGCTGCCCATTGTCGCTTTTCCGGCGCACTGGGCTCCAGTGGACGTGATGTTTTATAGCGGCCAGATGTTCCCGGCGAAGTATCGCGGCGGCGCGTTCATCGCCTTTCATGGCTCATGGAATCGCGCCCCCCTGCCGATGGCCGGCTACAACGTCGTCTTCCAGCCTTTCGCCGACGGCATGCCTTCCGGCAAGTGGGAAGTCTTCGCCCACGGCTTTAAAGGCGTGGAAAAGCTGATGGAGCCCAACGACGCGGCCGCCCGCCCCGATGGCTTGGCGCAAGCCCCCGATGGATCGCTCTATATTACGGAGAGTCAGCACGGCAAAGTGTGGCGCGTTCTCTATCGCCAGTAATCTCTCTGTTGATCGCAAATAGAATCGCTAAGCGCCAGGTCTACGGCAGATCCAGAGGGATGTAAGGAACACGGATGCGGGTGAGTGGCTTTTCCCCCGAATCGAAGCCGCGTTGCACGATCTCGGGCGCATCTCGGAAACTTTGAACTTGTTCCAAAAGGAGGAGAAATGAGCAGGTTTTTCGCAGTTTCGCTTCTCGCGCCGGTTCTTGCGCTGCCATGGAGTGCGACGCCGGCCGCGGCCGCTCAACCATTCCCACACCCCGGGCATCTGGGCGCGGCAGCGCTCCAGGCCGCGCAACATTCCCCGGCTGGGCCCGGCCTCACCCTCACCACCACTGCTTTCGAGGATGGCGGCATCATCCCCAACCAATACACGCAGGCCGTCAGTTCCCCCATTTCACCGCCGCTCGAATGGAGCCACGTTCCCGAGGGCACGGTCAGCTTCGCCCTGATCGTCGACGATCCTGACTCCGCCCTTCGCCACAGCCCTGAGGAAGTGTTGCACTGGCTCATCTTGAACATTCCCGGCTCCAGCCGCTCCCTGCCGCAAGACGTGCCCCACGACCCCAATCTGCCCGACGGCGCCATTCAGGCCAAAAACTCGGGTGGAGTCACGGGCTTTCGCGGCCCCGGCGCGCCGGCTGCCGGACCCTACCACCACTACCTCTTCCAGCTCTACGCGCTTGACACCAAGCTCGATCTGGGCCCGGATGCGACGCGGCAAAGCTTCCTCCAGGCCATTTCTGGCCACGTGCTCGGCAAAGGCGTCCTCGTCGGCCGCTTCCATCGCTAATGGCCGCCCTATCCGGCATTTCGATTCTGTTCTTTCGAGAAACCGAGAAGCGATTTCAATCACAAAGGCTCTTACCGCAAGCCCGGCCGCGCAGGCCGGGCGTGTTTCCGCTCAACCGCCGTAGGCATCGCACGCATGCATTCTACGGCGTCACCGATTCGGTCGCATGGTTGCCATGCGGTACGGCGGCGATCGCCGCTGGATTGGCGCCGGGAACCACATACGGCGTGTTTTCCGTCGCGGTGAGCACGCCGGTGCTGGGATTCAGACGAAAACCGGAAACTGTGTTGCCCAGATAGTTTGCTGTAAACACGTAGCGGCCCAGCGCCGGGTCCACGATAATGGCCACCGGATCGGTGTCGGTCGAGTTGGTGGTGCTCCCGCTCACGGCCACCGTCGCCGAAGGCGTCCCCGTCGGCAATGCGATGTTGTAGGCCGATACCGTCGACTGCAGCGAATTGGCTACGTAGATAAAGATGCCCCGCGGATCCACAACCACCGCGGTGGGCTCATTGCCGGTCTTGAAGGGGCCATTGATCATAAACGAAAGCTGGCCTGTGGTCTCGATCGAATAGCCTATCAGCTCGTTCGACGCGAAATCGGTAACGTAGACAAAGCGATCGGTGGGATCGGCCGTCACCGCCGTCGGCTTCACGCCCGCCTGGTAAGGGCTTCCCGCCGCTGCCGTCAAGGCGCCGCTGGAAGGGTCCACGACAAAGCCGAAAATCCAGCCCGGGTTGGCGTTGCTGGTCACCGTTCCGCCGGGGTTGTACGCCGACTGATCGTACACGGTCACGTAAACAGCATAGACACTTGGAGAGACCGTCAGCCCCGTGCTGTTGGGAATCACCGCCACTCCCGTGGGCGCCACCGCGTCACTGGCATAGCCGGGAATCACGAGGCTCTCCTGCGCAACCAGCGAGCCGATGGAGCCGTCCGAGCCAAGCGAATATTCGCTCAGCGTCGCCGAGGTGGTTCCCGAAACCACATACAGGTAGTCATGCGCCACGCTCACGGCGATGTACACGGGTGGCGCGCTGGTGGTGATGCTGTCCTTCTGAGTCAGGGCGCCCGTGGAAAGGGTGATGGCAAAATGAACCACTGAATCGCTTCCCGCATTGGCGACATAGAGGTCCGTGTAATCCGAGCTCACCACCATGGAAACAGGCTGGCTTCCGCCACTGGGTACGATCGGAGCCGCAGTGTCGGTGCGCAACGCGCCCGATTCGGGATCGATCGCGAAAGGTACAATTTGTCCGGCGCTGCCCGGCGTGTTGCTCGTGGAATCCGCCACAAACACATAGTCGATGGTGGGGATAAAGCATCCTGACAGGAGGGTGGCCACCGCGAGGCCAATCGCAGAGACCAGAACAAGCTGGCTCACTTTGTTTAACTTCATGCGCTTCCTTCGCCGTGGGCCATCGGATCCAAGCCCCCTGAAAACTTGTTGAGGTTACCCGAAATGATTGTAAGAGCCCGGCGCTGGGTGGCGCCAAGAGTCCGCCCGCCGCGCCGGCTCATGGCGGCGTCACTCCGGCCCCGGTGCCGTTGTGCGGAATGGCTGCCACCGCTGTCAGCTGATCGCTGGCCGCGAATGGCGAATACTGCGATATCAGCAGTGTCCCCGCCGTCGGACTCAATTCGAACCCGGAAACCGTGTTGCCAAGATAATTCGCGGTGAAGAGAAAATGCTCGGTCGAAGGGTCGACGCCAATCGCCACCGGTTGCGTTCCCGTGGTGTAGGTCCCGATCTGGCTCAGGGCGCCGCCGCTGCTCGCATAAGCCGTAATCGTCGAGTCCAATGAGTTCGTCACGTAGGCATACGAATATGCGTGATCGACGACAATAGCCGACGGCCCATTACCCGCTGCAAACGCGTTTGTCCCCCCCGCACCGCTCGTCATGGGCGTCAAAGCGCCGGTCGCCGACGAAACCGAGTAACCAAGAACATCGCTGCTCCCGTAGTCGGTCACATAGAGATAGGAACTTGTAGGATCGCTGGCCGCTCCTGTAGGCTGCACGCCGGCCGCGAACGGGATGCCGCCGTTCAAAGGGCACAATGTCCCCGGCGGTAGCGTTCCCGACGGAATGGGACCCGACGCTGGACAGGTTCCTCCTGCCGGCACGGGTGTCGTGCTGGCAGGGGCCACTGAAAAACCGTAGATATACCCCATAAGAGGGCTCACCGAGGAGTCATAGGCAGTCACATAGACGTAATCGCCCGACGCCAGCACGTTCACCGCCGTAGGCACGATCACGTGCGACGTGCTCGCCCCTGAGAGCGTCAATGGCCAGTAGTTGCCGTTCACAGCCGGATTCACGGCCGGCGACCCGATGCAAGTCGTTGCGGCGCAGGTTGACGTCGATCCAGTCAGCGGATACACGCCAATTGAGCCTGAACAGGGCTGCGCAGTGGAGCAGGTGGGAAGCGGCTGGTAAGTGTCCAGGACAAACAGGTCCGATTTGTTGACCGCCAGCGCCAGCGGAAAAATTCCCGGCGTGTTCACAGTATTGAACGAATACAGCTTGCCGTCCGTGCCGATGACGAATTGAACGATGTTGTTGTCGTCCTGGTTGGCCACGAACAAGCTTTCGTAATCGGCTGAAACTGCTTCGGCCACCGGATCGCGCCCGCCCGAAGGAAATGGCGAAGATGGGATCTGGCGCATGCGCCCCGATTCGGAGTTGATCTCAAAAACGTCGATCAGACCGTATTGATTCGTCCCGAAGGCCTTCGAGCTGGCCACATAAACAAAATCCACCGTCAGCGTTTCCGTAAACTGCGAGCACGCCGTCACGAGGAGAGCCGCCAGCAGGCCGGCCGCGGAAACCAGCATAAGCTGGCTCGATTTCTTCAACTTCATCTGCATCTTTCGTCAACCGGCCGAAACATTGGCCTTAAATGAATCATGAAAATTCGGGGTCGCCTGCAAAGTTCCACGGCAGTCCCGGCAATCATGCGCCCGCCGATCGTTCCGGAGCGCGGGGAAACCGTCCTGCCGGGTCATTGCCGCAGCCGTCATCCTAGCCCACGCGCCCATTGATCAGGCACCAGGTTGCCGGACCTTCTAGCGGATAATCGGTGTTCACGCGCCCAGGGGTGATATTGCCCGAGTTCGGATCGATCACCTGGCCCGTCACCGACGAATCGTACATATTGGCCGTGTAGACGAATTGGTCCGACGGGTCCTCGACGATACACTGCGGTCCTGAGCCGCTGCCAAAGGTGTCCGGCGACGTCGCCGTGAGCTGAAACGGGCCGCTATATACGTTGTACCCGGCAATTCCGCTCTCCGGGTTACTGCCGGTGATGTTATCTCCCTGGTTGGCTATATAAAGATACAAATGCTTCGCTTCTTCCATGAGCTGGATCGGATTCGACAACGTCGGAGCGTCGGCAATAATCGGATCGGTCTCCGCCTGCAGAGCGCCGTTCGTGCCCACCGTGAAAGCAAGAATTTGGCTGTTCGCTGTCGCCGCCTGCTGGTCGCTGTTGATGTAATTGAGAGGTTCGTTGTCCAGCACGTAAATGACGCTCTGCGCGGCGATGATCGCCGTGCCCTCCGTAATTCCCAGCGGCTGGACGCTGTTCTGGCTCAATGTCAATTGACCGCTCGTCGAAGTATAGGTATACGGCCATACCTGGCTTCCTCCCGTGTACGGGAAAGAGGCGGGCTGCGTGGCTGCGGTCAGGGTCAGAAGGTACCCCCCGCTCATGAGAAAATCCACCGGATTGACCGGCACCGGAAAATAGGTGAGCGGCTGGCCACCCGCCGCGGTCACTTGGGCGTTCTCCACCAACGATAGCCGCCCGGTGGTCTGATTGATCTGGAATACCGTGACGTCGCCGCAGGTCGCCACCCCCGACCCCAGCGCCAGCGTGCAGCCGTTCGTGCTGGGATTGTAAGAAGTCGCGTAATTGTCCGGGGAGTCGTGGTCCAGCACCAACAGATAGTTGCCCGAGGTGTCTACGAGCAGCCGGAACGGATTTGTGCCTTGGCTGAAAAACGTCTCTTGCGGCGTCAGAATTCCGTTCCCGCCCACTGCGAACTGAGTGATGTTCGCGTTCTGACAGGGGTCTGCGGTGGTGCAGTCGCCGTTGCCTTGTGCGTTCAACCCCCGGTTCAATACATACAGAAATCGGCTGCCGGAGAGCAGCACCGCCCGCACCGGACTCGCTCCACCCGACGAAACCGGCAAAGTATTGATTGCCGTCAGCAAACCGGTGTTGTGATCGATTCTGTATCCCGAGATAATGCCGTTACCGTTGGGTTGGGCCGTCACTGTGCCCGTAACATACAAATAGCCGGTCGTATAACTCACCACGCAAGACGAAACGCCGCAGATTGCGCCCACTGAGAGAGCGCCCATCAGTATTGCCTTGCCGAATTTCGTAAACTTCATGCGATTCCTTCATCCTGGACAGGCGTACACCGCCAAGTTTAGTCGTTCCCGAGCAGCGCTGGGTTGGGACGGGTCCCTGATGCATTGTAAAAGCCCAGGGGGTGTTGTGCCTAGCGAGTCGGCGGGGCCAAAAAATTGCCCGCTATCCCGCCTCCTGGAGAACAATTTGCCTTCGGGCGGGCGGAAAAAACAGGATTTCAATTTGGACGGGCAGGCGCCTGGATTCGTCATCGCGCCCGTCGGTGGAAAAGATCGCTCCAGCCTCTACCACACCCGGCACGAATGCTCGGGATACATGGGTTGACCCTTCTTGCACCCAAACGTCTCGCCGAATTCATCGAAATTCTGCACTGTCCCATCCACCCGCCATTTTCCCGGCGAGTGCGGATCCACCAGCGCCGCCTGGCGCGCCGCGGCCTCCCGCGTGTTCTGGCACCACACCTGGGCGAACCCGATGAAATACCGCTGCGCCTCGGTGTAGCCGTCGATCTTCTCCTCCATCGACTTGCCCTGCTCCGCAAGTGCGTCCCCGAGCGCCATGTAAGCAATGCGCAACCCGCCGTTATCGGCCGTGTTTTCTCCCAGCGTCAGCCGCCCGTTCAAATACGTGGCCGGCGTATTGCCCTCCGCCGGAGCCGCCTCAAAATGGCTGTATTCGTCGGCCACGCACGAGGTCCGCTCGTCAAACGCCTTGCGGTCTGCCGCCGTCCACCAGTCGCGCAGGTTGCCGTGGCCATCGTACTGCGACCCCTGATCGTCGAACCCGTGCGTCATTTCGTGCCCGATCACCACCCCGATGCCGCCGTAATTCACCGCCGGGTCAGCCTTGTAGTCGAAAAACGGCGGTTGCAAAATGCCGGCCGGAAAATTGATGTCGTTGAATGACGGGTCATAATACGCATTCACCGTCGGCGGCGTCATGCCCCACTCCTTCTCGTCCACCGGCTTGCCCAGCTTGTTGTAATTGAAATCGCGATCGAACACCGCCACATGGCGCAC
>JASHUH010000565.1 GCA_030040115.1 Acidobacteriaceae bacterium
GCTGGGGCGACGACGCGCACCGGGTGAATCCGGGGTACGAGACGCTGATCCAGCCGGACGGGCCGATTTATTTTATCGGCGACCATGTGAGCCAGATTGTGGCCTGGCAGGAAGGCGCGGCGGTGAGCGCCTTGCGCGCGGTGCAGATGCTGAGCGACCGGGTGCGCGCCCGGCAAAGTAGCTAGCTTAACCATCCCCTGGCTGGCCCCCCTCCCCCTCTTTCCTCGCCGGTGAGCAACCTTTTTGTTTTCAATAACTTGGCAGAAGATCTGCGCCGCAACTGATAGAAAAAGCAGATGTTTAGCATCAAAGTTCTTAAGGATGAGCGAGTTACGGTTTTTGATTCCGTGATTTCATGTGGTTTTGCCGGTTTTCTTCCCTTGCAATCTTCCATGGATTGCCTCTAATTTGCCACGGATTCTGAATCATGAGTCAGGTTTCAGGGGTCAGGGGTCAGAAAACGACCCCGAATCCCGGTGAAACGATCCGCATTTTGGGGGCTTCATGTTTCCAGTATGACGAAAGGCGCGAAATAAGCGGCAAAGCCGAGAGAGGGATTTTTGGGGGGCGGGTCGGGCGGACCGGCTGGCGGGTTTCGGGTGGACGGCGGTCGTGGATAAACCGGCGACACCCCATACGGGGAGCTGTCCCTGAGCCAGAGCGCAAGCACGCTCGATGAGCGCATTGTCCTGTTGGCATCAGTCGAGATTTCGTTCGCTGGAGATCGCTGCATACAAGCCGACAAAGTTACCCATTCGTGGCTTATAGTGCTTCCCTGTTGCCTATTCTTTTGTGACGGTGATGGTGAGGGTGTGGGTGGTTAGGGGTGGACGATTGGGTTGGAAGCTGCGGGCGAGGCGGAGGGTGAGCGTGGTGCGGCCGGGGTGGTGGGCGAGGATCGTGAGGATGTGATCGCGGGTGTAGGTTTGCGGCTCGGCGCCGGGTTTGCTGTGGGGGACGGCGCCTTCGGGCGCGGACCGGAGCGTGACGGTGACGCAGGCGCTGTCGCCTGTGAGGGTCCAGGACCAGGAGTAGCCGGCGGGACCGGCGCCTCCGAGGCGGAAGCGCGCAGTCTTGCCGGGTTTGAGGGTCAGAGCAGAGGGTAGTTCAGCGGGTCGTTCCGATGGCGCCTGCGTCGGCATGCCAGCCTCCGTCGTCGCGCCAGTAGTGCTGCAGCATGCCGTCGTTGCGCAGCACGATGAGCTCCAGGTTAAATCCGAAGCTGCCCTGCAGCAGGGCGATGACACGGTTGACGTTGGAGCCGAACTGGGCGCTCATGGCCCAAGGATAGCCGGAAACCTGGTTGTTACGCCACCAGTGCTGGACGGCGCCGTCCGGCATGGCGACGCAGAGCTCGAAGTTGCCGTTGCCGGAGTCAGTGTTGATGCCGAACTGGCCCTGGATCATGCAGGCGTGGGATTTGACGCCGGAGGCGAAGACCTCGGCAGCGATCCATTTGCCTCCGCTGCGGTAGAAGTGCTGCATGGCGCCGTCGAGGCAGGTGCCGACGAACTCGAGATTGCCAAAGGTACTCTCGAGCAGCGAAGGGCCGGCGGTGAGGAAGCCGGAGCCGAAGCTCGCGGTTTTCGACCAGTTGCCGTTGACCCGGGACCAGTGCTCGAAGGAGCCGCCCTGCACGGCGACAACCACGTCGAACTGGCCCTGGGTGTAATCGCTTTCGCAGAAGCCGACGCAGCCCTGGGCGTTGGTGGGTCCGAAGATGGGGCCGTTGACCCACTTGCCGGTGGACTGATCGAAGTACCAGTGGTGAAGGCGGTTGCCGGTGGTAAGGTAGATGGTTTCAAAGTTGCGGTTGTACGTAGTGCCAGTGAGGGTGAGGTCGATGGCGACATCGTTGGCCTCGGTCTCGGCCGCGGCCCAGGGGATATTGCCCACGGCGTTGTTGCGCCACCAGTGGGTGAAGGAGTTGCCTTTGCTGGGCGCGAGCAGCTCGAAGTTGCGATGCAGGGCGCCGTCGCCGGATTCGATCATGCCGCCGGAATGCTCGCGGCGCTTGGTCCAGGGGTCGGGGTTGGTGAGCTGGATGCCGAGTTTGGAGTTGGTGTCGATGTTGCACTGGCCGTAGCCGATGAGGCCGAAACCGCTGTTGCCCCAGCCGGGTCCCCAAGAGTTCTTGATGATCCAGCAGCCCAGCGTGTCGTTGTAGCCGACGACGCAGATGACGTGCCCGCCTTCAGGCTGCGCGTTGGCGGATTTGGTGTAGGGCACATTGCCGGACCAGCCGAAGAAGTCGCTGTAGACCTCGAAGGCGGCGACCAGCGGGCCGACGCTGGCGATCCAGTTCTTCTGGTCGTTGACGTCGCCGAGGGTGGTGTAGGCAGGCAAGCGGACGGTCTTGCCGTCGCGGTTGGAGGGCGGGTTGTAAGCCTGTGGCGCAACATTGGAGCCGCTGCCGCAGCCGGAGGGCGGCGGGTTCCAGTAGGAGGACGTGCGTGGGCCGGAGCCGGGGCCGGAGGAGTTGTCGTTGTCTACCCAGGCGACGCAGGACTGGTCGCACCAGCCGTTGTTCTGCGCCCAGCTGAGGACCGGGCCGGGGCTGCCGCACTGGCCGCAGACGACTTTGTTGGCCTCGATGTAATCGCCTTCGGAGCGGTCGCACCAGACGCAGTGCTCGATGCGGACCTGGGTTTCGACGAGCGCGGTGGAGGAGTAGATCCAGCAGTGCTCGCAGGGGTCCTGGTCGCGGATGCCGGTGACGAAGTTCCAGGTCCAGCGGTTGGTCCAGTCGACGGAGGCGGGGAGCGAGCCGTTGGAGCCGCCGCTGACGGAGGGAAGTTCGTCGTCAGAGCCGCTGGCGCCGGAAACGGTCTTGAGGCCGCTGGTGACATCCTTGGTTGCCGCGCTGGGGAGCTGCGAGCTGGAACCGATGGGGACAGCGAGCGGGGGCAGCAGGCCGCGGGCGACGAGTTCGTTGCGTAGCAGGGTGTTGGTGGTGGGGTTGGCTTTGACGAGCGCGACGACATCGACGGGCGCGGCGTCCTCGGCCTGCGGGTAATTGGTAAGGTCGGCGCCAGTGGCGTACCGTTTAATGGTCCCGTTGTCGGGGAAGGTGGGGTTGACGGTCCACTTGATCCCTTGCGCGGCGAGGTCTTGGCGAAGCTCGCCATAGGTGGTGAATGCCATAATTTCCTCCTGGTGGGGCTCGGATGAGAATGTGTGAAGCCGGGCGGCCCAGGGAATCCGCGAAGCTAATGCAAGGATTTGGCCCGGTCCCTCTTTCGCGCAGCGTAGGGTTCACACGACCGGCCGACGGGCGATACCGCAGGAGTGGGATACCGCCGGGATGATACCGCTGTCGGGATGACCCGTCTTCCCTGCCAGACGCCGAAGCGCGTGCGCAGCCTTTAGGGAGTCTCTAAACTATACTCCCATCTGATTAGCGGCGGCCTACAATCTTGCAAATTGTTTTAGCGCCCAGTACATTCCGGCCGGATCACGGGGCAAATCCGGAAGTCTGGCCCTCGAATCTACTCATGCGACTAGGCTTGCGTTCGGTTCAGAAGATTCGTCCCGGGAGACGTTAGCTTCAATCAACGGGTATCGGGGCTTCATGGTGAATCTCTGTGAGCCGCTAATCTTCGCCGAGTCGCGCATCGCGCCCTGGGATACGTCGCATGAAGCTGGCTATTCTTCAGGTTTCCGGTTGGACTGAGGCGGCGATGGTCCTGGGGGCTGGATTACGATACCACCAGACGACAGTGCTATTTCAGGAGCACGTGCATGTCGATCAGTCGAAGAGCGGTGTTGCAGGGGCTGGCGGTGGCGCCGTGGGCGGGGGCGGCGAGCCCGGTATGTGCGGGGGAAAAGGTGCCGGCGCTGACGGTCGCGGAGGCGGAGGTGTTCCGCGTCAAGGTGAACCAGCGCGGCAACTGGACGATTGTGCGGCTGAGGACGAGCGGCGGGGTGACGGGGATTGGCGACGCGTCGCAAAGCTTGAATGACAGCCAGACGCTGGTGTACGTGAAGCAGTTCGCGGGGTGGCTGCGGGGGCAATCGATTTTTGCCGTGGACTGGCTGCGCAAGGCGACGGCGGCGACGGTGGCCGCGCAGGGCCGCCCGGCAGCCATGGCCGCGAGCGCGCTGGAGCAATGCCTGTGGGACATTCAGGGAAAGGCGATGGGGGTTCCGGTGTATGACTTGTTCGGCGGGCGCATCCAGGAGCGCATCCGCATGTACGCGAACATCAACCGCTCGACGGAGGAGCGGACGCCGGAGGGTTTTGCGCGCATGGCGGAGAAGGCGGTGGGAGCGAGTTTCGACGCGGTGAAGCTGGCGCCGTTCGACGAAATGCCGGAGGGGCTGAGGGACGAAGCGCAGGTGGAGCGGTTTATGGCGCGCGGGATTGCGTGCGCGGGGGCGGTGCGGCAGACGATGGGGCCGAAGCGCGATCTGCTGGTGGATGTGCACAGCCGCATGGACCTGGAACACGGATTGGAGCTGGTGCGGCGGTTCGAGCCGCTGAAGCTCTACTGGATCGAAGAGGTGACGCCGGCGAAGCCCGTGGAGAACCTGGCCGCGATCAACAAAGCGGCGAAGATGCCGACGGCGGGCGGCGAATCGATTTATGGGGTGCGGGGGTTTTATCCGTACATCAAGGCGGAAGCCGTGGACATTGTGATGCCGGACGTGAAGGTGTGCGGGGGCATGATCGAGTTGAAGAAGATTGCCGGATTGGCGGAAGGCGCGGGGCTGATCGCGTCTCCGCATGGGCCGGCGAGCCCGGTGGGGAATTTGACGGCGGCGCATGTGATTGCGACGGTGATGAACTTCAATATTCTGGAGTTCTCGTATGGAGAAGTCCCGTGGCGGGCGGAGCTGCTCGATCCGCCGGAGGAGATTGTGGAAAGCGCGCTGGTGCTGTCGAAGCGGCCGGGGTTGGGGCACGCGCTGAACGAGAAGACGGCGGCGCAGCATGCGGTGTGAGCTGGGCGAGCTTTTCCCGGTTGGCTCACGGTTACCCGCGCGCGTTTATGCCTGAGCCGTAAAGCGTTTAAGTGTTCCTCAGCGCTTGCATGGGTTCGAGATGGGCGGCGCGTTGCGCCGGGACCGCGGCGGCAAGCAGCGCGACCGCGGCGAGCAGGGCGACCACGGTTCCCAGCACCAGCGGATTCCAGGCATCGACGCTAAAGAGTTCGGCCGCCATGAGCCGACCCGCCT
>JASHUH010000566.1 GCA_030040115.1 Acidobacteriaceae bacterium
ACCGCAGTGATCCCATCCTTCTCCGGCGATGGCATCTCGATAGCGCTCCACAGCGCCCACGCCGCTGCGGAAATTTACGCGAATGGCGGGACCCCCGCGCAACTCGCCCAGCGCCTCAAAGCGGAACTCGGAGCATCGATTCGTCTCGCTTCCGTCGTTTCGCGGCTCCTCGTCGCCGCTCCCGGACTGGCGCAAATGGCACGTCTGTGGCCGCCGCTGTTGCGTCTTCTCGCTGCGCGCACCCGCATCCCGCTCGCTGCCATGCTTACGGAACTGCGGGGCCTGCTATAGCTCGTTTCCCTCACCAGGTTCCCTGCTTGCCGCCGTACCACCATACCAAACCCACGGCTGCCGTGGGTTGCTGCTGGGAGGGCGAAGTCGGCTGGTTGGTTTGGAAGTAGGGGCGATTGCTCCAGTCGCGGCGGAACTCAAGGAAGCTGTCGAAGCCGTCACTGAACTTATACTCGTAGGTCGCCGTGCCTTCCTTCAGCGCCTGGGTGGTTTCGCTGAAGAGGCCGCCGCGGTCGGAAAGATATTCGCCGCGCAACGCCACATCGGCGCGCGGCGAGAGCTGGTACTGCACGTACCCGACGCCGCCAATCACGTGGGAGGGCGCCGACGATTCGCCCGGCGCCGCGTTGGCCCACTCGCGCTCGATGAAGTAATCGGCTTCGCCCTGGAGGGTGAGCTTGGCGCTTGCCTGCCAGGTGGCGTAGCTGTCGAAGATGTGCAGCTTTCCGTTGGGGGCCGGAATAATCGGCGCCAGGCAAAGGCCGGGCTGCACGGGAACCGTGCAGTCTGTTGCCGACGTCACGTCCGGATGATCCTGGCCAAGATAGTAATTCATCGTCCAGCTCAGCGACTTTGCCGGCTGCAGAACATAGCCGAACAGCTCGTCTTTATAGCCATTGGTCGGCTCCGATTGGTTCGTGCCGTTCACGAGCCAGTAGTTGAGAGTCAGCTTGGAATTGATCGGGTAGGACGTGCGCACGCCGGCGTGATAAAAGGGCAGGAAGTAGAAGAAAAACGACCGCGAATAATTCATCTGGTCTTTCGTATAGTTGCCTTCGACTCCAAGAGAGCTCGCCCACTTGCCCACATCGACATCGAGGCCGTGGCCTATGGGCGCAATATAGGCGCCGTAAGCCTGGAAGATATTGCGATAAATCTCCGGGCGAGGTTCATTGGCGGGATTGCCCTGCAAGGTTTCAGTAGCCTGGCCGAACTGCAGATCGAGGCGAAGCCCGTACCGCCGCTTCGCCGCCAGATCGGGGTCGAGGTCCAGGATCAGGTCGGCCTGGTTGATGCTGAAAGCGTTGCTGAGCACGTCGTAGGCGCGAAGATCGTTGACGCGGCCGGGCGGGTTGTTGAAGTTGTATTCATAGTAGCCGTCGAACAGGTAGTTCAGCGTGGCTCCGCCAGGAAGCGTCTTGGGAAGATTTACAGGCGCGGGACCTGGAGTCGGAGAATTCGAGGCGCTGGTCTGCGCAACCGCGGGCGCCGCATCGTCGCCGCTCCTCAGTTCGGCGGCCGCGGTCGTCAGGGCCGCCGCGGCTCCAGGCCCACTGGCGCCGGCGGCTGCTGGGTCGCTACTCAGCACAGCATTCTGGCGCTCTAACACGGCGACCCGCGATTGCAAATCGAGGACCATCCGCTTAAGCTGCTGGACCTCTTCGTGATCGCTCTGCGCCTGAGGCGTCGTCTGGGCGTCCAGCGGAAACGCCGCCCACGCAAATAAGGCGAATGCAAGCGCGAGACAAGGCGGGGGAGCGAGATGGTCCTTTACCATGTAAAGCCTCCTGGAACTGTTTTACAGACGCGGTCCGCCGGCTGAACCGTATTTTGACGCGGCGGACCTCTTCGCGCGGGTCAAGGCGCGCCTAAGCTTGCGAAATTGCTCCGCCGGGCGAACCCACGAGCCCTGGGCAAGATCAAAATGCACTCACGATTGCGCTCATTGACGGCCAAGTCAATTCCACCGAACCGGTCGACCACGGATTGCGTCTTCGACCGGGACCGATGACTATGCGGCATTCACGGCGCCAGATCGGGCGGGGGAGATCGTTTAGAACCTCAGGCTCGCGCGGGACGACGCAAGCTGCCGAGAGTGGAGCAGCACCCAATTCGCAGTTGAGTTGGGGGCCTGCCTGCGGAATCTACGCAATGGAAGCAGTGGCAGCCGTCCGCCAATAGATGCACGAGTGCTTGGAGCAAAACCTGGATCGATTTCTCAATCGACAGCGGCCCGAGACATTCTCGAAGGCTGCAAGGCTCACCCAGGTCGAGGCGGCGCCCTGCTTGTCCGTCAGGATACGAAGTTTCAGGTTGTGAGCATGGCGCGCGAGAACATGGCCCGCGATGCGCGGAGGATCGCCGCTGATTTCGATTTCACAATTATCGACGGCCCTCCGCAGGCGGAGACGATCTCGCGTTCTTGCATTGTCACGTCCGACCTGCTGGTTGTGCCGATCGAGCCGGGGGGCGCATCGCGGTGGTCATCGGATTTGACGGTG
This sequence comes from Acidobacteriaceae bacterium, assembly GCA_030040115.1. Taxonomy (GTDB): domain Bacteria; phylum Acidobacteriota; class Terriglobia; order Terriglobales; family Acidobacteriaceae; genus Telmatobacter. The sequence continues at coordinate 2,514 of JASHUH010000566.1, forward strand.
CGGCGCTGAAAGAAGCCCAGGATTTGAAGCCAACCCTCAAATGTGGGTTCGTGGTTTCCCGGAAAATCGGCTCGACGGTGCTTGGGCGCGACACGCGCGTCATGGCCGCCGACGCCGGAATTCCCATCTTCGACACCGAAATCGAGCAGCGCATCGCCTATGCCGAAGCGCTGACGATGGGCAAGACGACCTTCGAATGGCCGGGCGGAGGCCCGGCCATCATCGACATCCAGAACCTCACTCACGAACTCTCGGATGTCCTCATTGAGCAAAACATTCGCACAGGCCCCGAAGCCAAAGCTGCTAGCGCCTGGGCTGATCTCGACCTTCGAGCGCAGCGGGGCACGACAGGACACACAAAACCGGAGACCTTCAACTTTCTCGGCTTCACGCACATCTGCGTGAAAAAGAGAAGCAACGGGCGGTATACGGTGATCATCACCTGAGGCAAGAGCCGGATGCGGTAGCTTGCGGAGGCGGTTGCCTACAATCATATCTTCACCGGGCTTCAGGGTCATAGAGATGATAGAGATGCGATTGGGGCGCGGATGGCGGTGCGCCCCGCCAGTCTCGGGCATGCCTTCGTGGACGACAGTGAGGAGGCTAGGATTGTTATCTGTGAAAACCTCAATGCGAGGCTCGCCGGCGCCCAGTTGCTCGGCGCACTGGTCGACGGTAAGGTCGAACTTAGCCTCGTCCCAGACCACGCTGAGGGGGGATAACTGTTGCCGCCCTTGGGGATGGCGATATCGGTTGTCACGCCGGGAACGGTATCGACAAGCTTTTTGGTGCGCTCGACGCGGGATTTCCATTCAGCATTGAGGACATTGAGATCGGCTTTAGACCAGTACTCGAGCGCGGCGAGGACGCCGATGATCCTCCTTGCCGACCTTCATGGGGCGGCAGATGGAGCCTTCCCGAGGTGCGGTGTTGGCGCGCGCGGCCTCTATGAGATCATGACGGCCGAAGAGCAGCCCGGAACATTGCGGGCCGCTGAGACCTTTGCCTCCGCTGAAGCAGAACATGTCGGCGCGCAACTTGGCAAAGCCAGTGACGTTTTCAAGAGGTGGAATACCGGCGGCATCGTCGATGAGCATGGGGACGCCAGCGGCCTTGGTGATCTTGATGGCCGGGACGAGACGCTCTTCGTCCCGGAAGGTTGTGTAGACCATGGCGGTATTGGAGTTGAGCTTAGGGGAGAGCTCATCAACGGAGCCGCAGAGGACGAGCTTCCCCCCACAAAGGCGGATGGCGCTGTCAAAGGAGGTACACCCACCGAGCATGACGACCTCGCTTTTGAGGCCGGGAAGCGATTCGCAAAGTGGTCTCGAACCTGGGACGGGTGGAGGGTGGGGAGCCTGTTATCAAGCTGGTTCGACCAGCTATGTGCTGTCACGTGGCTGGAGCCGCCCGTTTATCAAGTAAATTCCATCTGAATCTAAGCTGAAGCTGACGCGATCCGGTCCAGCAACTGGCGAGCGGCGCGTTGGCCTTCGAAAATCGCCGTCGTGTGGCCCGGGTCACCGGACAGGTCCGTATTGGCAAAGGCGATGCGCCCGAACGGCGCGCGGCGCAGTATGTCGCGCGGCGCGGGTTGGCCGTTCTTGCCGAAAAAGAAGCCGGGCTGGGGGCTGCAATAGGCGTGTCCCCACCGGTTGAGGACAACGCCGGCAATGTCCCACTTAGCGTCGAAACTCGTTCCGGCGAACATCTCGGTAAGTTGCTCGCGCACCTTCCGCTCATAATCGAGAAACGATGTGGAGAGTAGCTCAGCGCGCCCCATGTGCTGCTGCTCGGTCAATGGCAGTCCCGGGCGGCAGAAGAGCACCTTGATGGTCATCACCACCGGCGAATCCGGACCCATGGTTTTGTCTCTGGTGGCGAAGGTGGGGAGCTTGCGCACCGCGCCGTAAATGCCCAGGCCGCCATACCAGAACGCGCCTGAAATGCCGCGTTTGTATAGAAACCGCCAGTTGCGAAGCGCGACATTCACCAGCATGCACGGCGAACGATAGAACTGCGCGTAAGCGTCGCGTTGTTCCGATGGCAAGTCAATCACAACATGCTTGGTCGTCCAGCTCCCTCCGGCCATCACCACCGCGCGCGCCTTCAGCCGATAGACTTTGCCGCTATGCGTATAGGTGATGCGAACGAAATCGCTCTTTTCGGCCGGCCCTTCATGTTCGACCCGCACCACCGTGCAACCTCGGCGAATGCGCGTAAGTTCGCCGGGCTTGTCGAGCTCGTTGAAGTTCACCCGGCCCTTGCAGATGCCCTCCAGGGTTGCCGGGCCGGTGATGGCCGCCGGCAGCAGCGTTTTCACGATGTGGCGCGCAAAACCGCCGTTGCCCCCGGCAAACGACTGAAGCTGCGTCTCCAAGCCGTAATTCATCGGGTCGCCGCCGAAACCGAAGGCATAGGCGGAAAGAACATCCGGGCCAATGCCGAAGCCATCGCCCGGGCCCGGCGTCAGAAACTTTCGAATCGCCTCCTGGCTGAGCCCGAACTTCTGCATCATGTACTCTTCCATTGAGATCGCGTCAAGTTCGTGCGGCTTCTGCCCGTGCAAGCCCGGCTCTGCGCCGAGCTTCCGGTATTTCAGGATCTCGGCCCGCATCGCCTCCGGTATCGGCGCGCCTTCAAGCTTCTTCGTCCACGGATCAACGACCCATATGCCTGGCTGCTGACTGAAGCTTGCGCCGAAATAAATACCATAGGGCGCGCGAATATGTTCAAAGCTCCGGCCAACGGGGATCTCCGGCGAAGGGCCTTGCCACGATTGATATTCGAACTTTTTGGCATCCACACCCATCGAAGCATAGAGGTCGGCTACGGGTGTGCCCGGTTGCGGTATTCCAAAATGATCGGAGCCCTGCGGCGCGATCAACCGATGCCCGTCGACGAGGAATTCGTTCCGTTTCGCCTCGCCGCCGAAAATGGGATGGTTTTCGAGGATGAGGCATTTCGCCTGCGGCGCGTGCTGCCTGAGGTACAGCGCGGTTCCCAATCCGCTGAGGCCGCCGCCGACAATCACGAAATCCAGCACTTCGCCTGTGTCCACAGCATCCTGCGGAGGATTGGCGAAGACATGGTCGCGAATCTGATGACCCGACGACATCACCTCGTACGTGTTGCCGTTCGATTCGGCGTAATCGCCCACGCCGCCGTATCCGGTCCAATTGCTCTTGCCCATCTGGGCCATGATCTGGTAAGGCGTCAGGCCCGTCAAAGCCGCGCTGCCCGAGGCGAGCAGCGTAGCATTCATAAAATCGCGCCGGGTGATCGGCTGATCCATCCCCAGCGCGCTATCGTGCGATTCCTTCTTCGTCTCGTTGCTCATCGTGTGCTTGAATCTATCTCCCCTGATATTGTGGTGTAGCGCCTCCGCTCTCCGACAACAGCACCGATGTTCCAGCAGCGAAAGTGGAGATCCCCAAAAGATTCCAGCCGCCCAATATCCGGTTGCCCAAGGCGCTCGGCGTGGAGAGCCTTTGGATCTATCGCGCCGGATTCAACTTCGATCCGGGATCAACTCAGGCGCTCCTCCATCAAGCTTTTTCAACCCAATGCCGGATAAGCCGGCTCCGGTTATTTAGGCTGCCGCACCCCGATAAACGAGATATGCTCCTTTGATGGAGGCGCGGGTTGCCTCCCAGGAGCTGCCGCCGCAAAGCCGCTTGCTCCACGTCCCCGCGGCAGCTCCTGCTGCAATACGGTCAGCGCCGGGAAGTGGCCGTTCTTAAAGAACGTCCCATACAGGTTCAGGTACTTGTCCTCATCCGTGTGGATGTCGGTCAGGTACGCGGTCGCGAACACAACATCGGGGAAGTCCATGTCCGGCGCATACTGCA
>JASHUH010000567.1 GCA_030040115.1 Acidobacteriaceae bacterium
AGCAGCGAAACCAGGCCCATTCATGCGCCATATGGACACAGGTAACGGCGCCAGCAGCGCGATTACCGCCAAGGCGGTCATGCCGGTCTCGCAGAAGAAGTTCAACATTCTTGACGTCCGCCACAATCCGATACTTCGGAAAAATATACTCTCACCATGAGTCCCGGCGGCTTCTCGCACTTGGCGCCTCAGCGGCGAGATTCCGGTTGCTGCGCTGCGCTTGGCGATGCTACAGTGCTACCAGGATTCACGAGTGGGCGCACGAAGCAGCGATCGCGGCCAGTTATATTTCCCTATTGAACGTTGAGGGCTGCAAGCGACCGCGGTCCTCGAGCCAGGCCCTGCTTTACGCCCGCTGCCAAGGCCGGTTTCCCGATTTTCGAAGATGCCATCCGTGCACTGGATGAAATGCGCCCTATTCGTCAGCGCGCTTGCGCTTGCCGCGGCGACGTCGCCCGATTTTCACGCGCAATCGAGCACCTCCTATACCATCACCGTGGAAGATAGCAGTGGCGCGACTCTGGCCGGCGCCACGGTGACCGATGCGGCGGGCAATTCGCTTGGGCACACCGACGCATCCGGCAATCTGGCAATTCCCTGCGCCGGCACGTGCCGCATCAGCGTTTCCGCGCCGGGATTCGCCCTGCAAACGGTGTCGATTTCCGGCTCGGCCACCGTCCGCCTGCAGACCGCGGCCGCCGCGCAGCAGATTACCGTCACCGCGTATCGCGCGCCTCTCAGCGAATTGTCCAGCCCGGTGACCACGGTCGCGCTCTCCCAGCAGACCCTTCACTCCACCGCGGCCATCACGCTCGACGGCCAATTGCGGCAGATTCCCGGTGTTGAATTATTCCGCCGTTCGAGCTCGCTGGTGGCCAACCCCACGTCGCAGGGAATCAGCCTGCGCGGCCTCGGCTCTACCTCCGCCAGCCGCACTCTGGTAACCGAAGACGACGTGCCGCTCAACGATCCGGTGGGGGGATGGATTCATTGGCAGGAGACGCCGGAACTCGCCATCCGCGACATCCAGTTGGTGCGCGGCGGCGCCAGCGATTTGTACGGTTCCAGCGCCATTGGCGGCGTCATCAACGTGATTCCCGTGCGCCCGGTCGCGAATGAGGTGGAACTCAGCTCGAGCTACGGCGGCGAAGAAACGTTCGACCAAAATCTGCTTGCTGCAACCAAACGCGGTCCGTGGGCCGCCATGGCCGCCGGCGGTGTGATCGGCACGGACGGTTACATCCAAGAGGCGCTGTCGCAGCGCGGCCCGGTGGATCAGCCGAGCAACGTTCACAGCCAGAGCGCGCTGCTCGATGTGGAGCACGAAAGCGGCCCGCTGCGGCTGTTCGTGCGCGGCTCGGGGTATAACGACTCGCGCCACAACGGAACCCCCTACCAGTTCAACGCCACGCGGCTGGTTCGCTACGCATTGGGCGGGGATTGGCGGAACGCGAGCGAGGCGTCGCTGCTTCTGCGTCTCTACGGCGCCGACGAGCGCTACCGCCAGACCTTCTCGAGCATTTCAAACCTGCCCACGAGCAGCGACCCCACTTGCTCCTACCGCTGCGGCGAGATTCCCAGCAAGTACTCCTACATTCCCGACAACGAGCTCGGCGCGGCTCTCCAATGGAACGAGCCGCTCGGCGCCGGGCTGCTCCTGGTGGCGGGCGCGGATGTGCATGACGCCCGCGTCTGGGACGGCGAAGATACCTTCTCCACTTCCAGTCTCACCCACCTCCACGATCACCAGCGTGATTCCGGAGCCTATGCGGAAGCCATGTGGGTCCATGGCGCGTGGACGGTTACCGCATCCGGCCGCATGGATTGGTTCCAGAATTACGACGTTCATCTGCTGGACTGGACTGGCTCGACGTGGACGCCCGCCGCCGCGCAGCCGCCTACGCTCAGCCAGCATCTGTTCGATCCGCGTTTGGGGCTTGCGCGCAAGCTTTCGGACCACTGGGCGCTCTCGGCGTCGGGTTTTCGCGCCTTTCGCGAACCCAGTCCGGACGAACTCTATCGCTCCACGCAGATAGGCGACGAGCTAACGAAACCCAATAGCGACCTGCTCAGCGAGCGCGCCACCGGGTGGGAAGCCGGCTTGGCCTCCCAGCGTTCTTGGGGGACGATTCGCGCCAGTTACTTCCTCACCCAGGTCAATCGCCCCATTACGGCGTTCACCATTAATCCCAACTCGAATCCGATTCTGCTCATGCGCGAGAACCTCGGGCAAATCGAGAGTCGCGGGGTTTCGCTTGACGCTGAAGTCGCGCCCCGCCGCTGGCTGACTGCGGACGGCGGCTACCAATACGCCCACGCCGTGGTTTCGCGCGGCGCCCAGGATCTGGGCAACTGGATTCCCGAGGTGGCGCGCAATATGGCCACGCTGAACATGAGCGCGTTCAAGCCGTCGCTGGGTACGCTCAGCGTGCAAGCGCGCTTGAGCGGCCATATGTACGACGATGACGCCAACGATTTCCCGCTGAGCGGTTTCTTTCGCCTGGATATGTACGCGTCTCACGCCTTCGGCAGCCGCCTTACCGTTTTCGCGGCGGGTGAGAACCTGACCAACAGGGCAATCCAAGTCTCCAAGACGCCCACCACCACACTGGGCCAGCCGATCGTGGGGCGCGCCGGTTTCCTGCTCACCATCGGCGGATCAGGCCGGTAATCTCGGCCAAACTCGATCGACTGCATCCCGGCTTAACGGCCCTGGCCGTTCACCTTGGCGCGGCAGGAGCGCAGATAATCGACCAGATCGGCGAGTTCCCTCCGTTCCAGAATGTCTCCGAAGAGCGGCATCCCTTTGCCGCCGTAGACAATCTGCCGCCGGATTTCGGTTGCCGTCTCCCTCAGCCCGGCATCGGAAAGATTCGGCCCCACATGGCCGCCGGCGGCGCCAATGGTGCGGCGGCGCCGGCATCCAGCGCTGTCGAAGACCTCGGCCCCATGCTTTCCGGCAAGTATATTTGCGGCCAGCGCCGCGAGCTATCAATCGAAAGGTGCGGCGCCGGACTCAGGAGCCATCTCCTCGCGCCACCCCCGCGGCCCGGCGATGAAAAGCCATCCGCACTATGGCTTGCCCAACTGGTAGGGAATCCCGAAGCGGCCGATCTGGATCAGCGCCTTGTCGGTCGGCGGCCAGATGCGCAGGCTTTCCACGCGGTTTACGCCTTGGATCCAACGCGCCGTCGCCGTTCCCAAAAACTGTCCGGTCGCGGCCCCGTAGAAGCGCACGCTCAGCGCGTCTTCCGCGCCCGACCGCGTCCAGCCCAATACATAATTTCCCGGCTCGAGCGCAATGCCTCCCACGCGCATCGGGGCCTGCACCATCATGTAGTGCGAGTACTTGCCATCGGCCGAATATCCGGCCGTAATCAGCACCACCCCGGCGATGAAATGCCCGTGGCTATCCACAATGCCCGAAGCGGTTCGCATTTCGGTCTCAATGTGCTCGGGACCCACCAGCGCCCGCGCGGGCAGCACCGATTCGAGTTCGCTTTGCGTGGCCTGCCGCCACTCGTCCTTCTGCGCCAGAGCCGGCACTACCAGCAGCGCCAGCAATACTCCCCATGCCATGGTGCTCTTGCGCGATCGATGGATCATAATTTCGGCTTTTCTCAAGATTTCGGCTTCCTCAAGGATTCGAGCGGAACAATTCCGCGGCGGATCGCCGTAGTCGCAGCCTGCGTCCGGTCGGTAACGCCCATCTTGCCCAGCAGGCTGTTGATGTGGGTCTTCACGGTCGCTTCTGAAACCTCGAGCTCCGCCGCAATCTCCTTGTTGCTTTTACCATACACAATCTGTTCCAGCACCTGGAATTCACGCTGCGTCAGCTCTTCGGCGCCCATGCGCTCGGCCAGCCGCTCGGCGATGGCCGGAGGAATGCGCGATTTGCCCGCATGCACTGCCTGAATCGTGGCGATCAGCTCTTCGCTGGTCATGCCTTTAAGCAGGTAGGCCTTGGCGCCCGCTTTGAGCGCCCTGTAAATATCCTCATCGCCGTCATAGGTGGTGAGAACGATGAACCGCGCCTGCGGCCATTCCGCGCGAACGTGTTGAATCACTTCCACCCCGCCCATGCGCGGCAGGCGCAGATCGATGAGCGTAATGGCCGGCTGGTGTCGACGAAACTGGGCGATCGCCTCCACGCCGTCGGCGGCTTCGCCCACCACCTCCAACCCCTCCACCGCCTTCAACAAGGCGACCAGCCCTTGCCGCACTACGTTGTGGTCTTCCACCACCAGCACGCGAATGGTTTCCTGGGTCAATGCCGCTCTCCTATCTGCTGCCGCGCCTCGCGTGGAACCCGGGCGCGCAGGCGCACTGTGGTGCCTTCGTTCGCCGCGCTGCTCACCTCGAGGCTTCCGCCAATGGCCTCCGCACGCTCTCTCATCCCCGTCAGGCCAAAATGCCCCAGCAAGCCTTCGGAGGCGCCATTCATGGCGCCGCCGCGTCCGTCATCCCGCACTTCCAGCACGATCGCTTCCCCCTCATAATCCAACTGAACAGTCATCTTTTTGGCCTCGGCGTGCTTCTTCACATTGTGCACCGCCTCCTGGGCCACGCGCAGCAGTTCGCGCTCAATTTCCGACGGCAAGGGGCGATATGCGCCGAAAACGCTGAACCGCGCTTCCAGCGCCCCGCCGCCGGCCGCTTCCACAATCCTCCGCAGCCTCACCGGCAGCGTCACCTCGCCGGCGTCCTGCGTGCGTAGCGCCCAGATGGATTGCCGCGCGTCGGCCAGACCTTCGCGCACATACGCCCTGGTCTGGTCCAGATGTTCGGCCGCGTCTTCCAGCTTCTTGGCTCGCAGCAATCCAGCCAATACCTCCAACTGCACCGAAATCCCCGCATACCCCTGGGCCAGCGTGTCATGTATCTCGCGCGCAATGCGGCTGCGCTCGCCCAGCACTGCGCGAAACTCACGTTGCGCCAGGCGCAGCCTTTGCCGCGGGATCCACACCACGGCCGCCGCCGCCAAACCCAGCAACAGTGCATAGAACCACAGCCTCTGGTAAAAATGTGGCTGCAATTCGAAGCTCAGCGCCGCGCCGCGTGCATTCCATAGGCCGTCATTGTTCGCGGCCTGTACGCGGAAAGTGTACTTCCCCGGCGGAATGTTCGTATAGTAAGCGGTTCGCCGCGCGCCGGCGTCCGTCCAGCCGCGATCGAATCCCTCCAGCATGTAGCGGTAGCGCACTTTCTGCGGCGCGACAAAACTCAACCCGGCATATTCGAATTCAAAACGCACTCGCCCTGCCGCAACCCTCAACCAAGGGTCCGCTCCATGCAGGGGCTGATCGACGTCGTCCACGGCGAACCGCTCCAACGCCACGGGCGGAGGAACGGTGTTGACGGGAAAATGCGGCGGATCCACTTCCACCAGCCCCTTGGGTGTGGCAAACCACAGCCGCCCATCCCGCCCGCGCCACGCCGACGGATGGCTGTTCGTGGCTGTCTCGCGGCTGCGCAGCCCGTCCCCGGCCCCGAACTCCATCCAGTGCGAACAAGCGGCCGGGGCAGTTTCCGTCATTCCGTCCTCATTGCAGCGGGCAATCCCATCCCCGGTGGCGAACCACAGGTGTCCTTGCGCGTCGTCGAGAATGGCGCGAATCGACAAATGCGCCACATCGTTTCCCGCCGCGGCAACGAACCTGTTTGCATCCCAAATGTCCCAGCCATGGTCCTCGGTCCCGATCAACAGCGTTCCATCGTCCCGCGCCAGCAGCGCCGTCACCACGTCGCTGGAAAGCCCGTGCGCCGCGGTGAAGTTATCGATTTTCCCGCCATGCAGCCGCGACAGGCCCGCCAGCGTCGCCACCCACAAATCGCCATGCGCGTCGCGCGTCATGGCGCCCACCAGGTTGCTGCCCAGCCCGTTGGCCTGGGTGTAGGTTTGCATTTCCGCGGCGAGGTTCGGCGCCGGCGATTGCCCGCTTCTCTGCGTCCAGTGGGTGAGCCCGCGCCGCGTCCCGATCCACAGCGATCCATCGCGATCGATCATCAGCGAACGGATAAAATCGTCGGGTAAGCCGTCGGCGGAAGTAAAGGTGGCAACCCCTCTCCCGCGAATCCGGTTGAGCCCGTCCGGCGTACCCACCCATAGATCCCCGTTCGGCGCCGCCGCCAGCGACAGAATCACGTTGCTCGCCAATCCATCTTCAACCGAATATCTCCGCACCGCGAAGCCGGCGGCAGATGGGCTCGAACCTTGCCTGGGGCGTAACGCATTCAACCCCGCGTCCTGCGTTCCCACCCAAAGCGCGCCCGCTCGGTCTTCCACCACGGCGGTGGTTTGATCGGAAGAAAGCCCCTCGCGCTCGCCCAAGGTGTGAAAACGCTGATCGCGTAACACATGTAACCCATCCATTTCGGTTCCCACCCAGAGGTCGCCTTCCCTGTCCTCCATAAGGGTCAGCACCGACGCCGTCGCTAACGGGTCGGTGACCGGCAGATGTTCCAGCCGGCCCTCCACCAGCCGGGCCAACCCGCTATTCGTTCCGATCCATAAGCTGCCTTCGCGGTCCGCGAACAGCGCCTGGATGCGGGTGCCAGGAATCGCCTTGCCCACGGCGAACCGCTCCTCCACGTGTCCGGCGCGAACCACGGCCAGCTCGCTCTTGCTGGCAATCGCCGTTTGCCCTCCGGGGAGCATAGCGAGAAACCCGACGCGCTCCGGCGCCACTCCCGACCGCGCTGCAGCTTGCTTCCAGGCTGCGTCCGCCGTTGCACTGCCCAAAGCTGTCGGCGCGGCCAGTGACGATTCCATCCTGAGGCCGCTTCGCCCGTCGGAACTCACCGTCATCATCGCCGTCTGGCCCGGACCACTCTCGGCGGCGACAAATCGCTGTCCATTCATCCGCGCCAGCCCTTGCTCCGTCTGCACCCATAGCGACCCATTCTCGCCCTCGGCCAATGCGGTGATTCCATCACCGGGCAGGCCGTCGCGGGTCGAGAACGTGACGCTCGTTCCATTCTTCCATCTTTCCAGGCCCTCGCTGGTTCCAATCCAGAGCGTCCCGTCGCGGGTTTCTTGCAGGCAACGAATATCGTCGCCGGGCAGCGGCGGCTTGGAGCTGTGATCGAATACCTGAAATCCCACGCCGTCGAAGCGCACCAACCCCGCCTCAGTGCCTAGCCAAAGGAACCCATCGCGGGTCTGCACCAGCGCCTGGATTGAATTTTGGGGAAGTCCGTTCTCCAGGACCCAGACCTGCCGGCTCAACTCGCCGAGTGGCGTCGTGGGCTCGACCGCCCCTGCGGCCATCCCGCCGGCAGCGAGCGCAGCCGCGCACCACCATCCGAATATCGCATCGGCGCCGAAAATCGCATGCAGAATTGACTGGAAAGCAGAGCCGCCGATTCTTCCAGACCGGTCTTTGCCGTCCACGATCCGTGCCCGCCCGGCCATGCGAAAGACCAAATTCGAGACCAGCGCGCAGAACGAGGCCTCTTTTCTCGTGCCGTTCGGGTTGGTGCAGGGTCGAGCCACGCGAGCAAGCGAAGAAAACCGGTGGACTAACACCGGCCAGTCCAGAATAAGCTCCGGGCATGCGCCTTGGCCGTAAAAGCGCCAAAAGCGCCACACCCAGTCAGGATCCATCCAGGCTGAAATGCAGAATCGAGCCGCTTCCTATTCGTAGGATCAAAAATGATGTAAACCCGCCGCTTTCCCTCCCGTCCTCTTCTTCAGCAGGAGAGAGTCATGAGCGCTCAGCCCGTTGCGCCGGTCGCGGTGCGGTTCCGCTGCCCTTGCTGCGGTTACAGGACTCTGGACGCGCCTGCAACGATGGCTCTTTGCCCCGTCTGCTGGTGGGAGGACGATGGCCAGGAGGACCCCGACGCCTC
>JASHUH010000568.1 GCA_030040115.1 Acidobacteriaceae bacterium
CAGCAAGGATCTGAATGGCATTATCAACAGTTGGAATCCGGCCGCGGAACGCATCTTCGGCTATTCCGCCGAAGAGATCGTGGGCCAGTCGATCCTGCGCCTGATTCCACCGGAGCTGCGTGCCGAGGAAGACATGATCCTGGGCAAAATCCACTCCGGCCAGCGCATCGACCACTACGAAACGACGCGCGTGACCAAGAGCGGCAGGCGCATCAGCGTCTCCATCGGCATCTCTCCGGTGAGAGACAGCGCCGGCACCATCACCGGCGCGTCCAAGATCGCACGCGACATCACACAGCACAAAAAGGCCGAGCACGCCCTGCGCATCAGCGAACAGCTTGCGTCGGTGGGCCGGCTCGCCGCTACCGTAGCGCACGAGATCAACAACCCGCTCGAAGCCGTCACCAATCTGCTGTACCTGGCCCAGAACGCTTCCGACCGCGAGGAATCGCAGAAGTATCTGGCCATGATGGAAGACGAGCTGAGCCGCATCACGCACCTGACCCGGCAGACGCTGGGCTTCTATCGCGAGACCAAGGGCACAACCGCGGTGCGGCTCGGCTCCCTGCTCGACTCGCTGCTGCCGGTTTTCAAGCCGCGGATGCGCAGCCGCGGAATCCAGCTCTGTTTGCAGATCCGCGAGGACGTCGAGGTGCAGGCGGTGCCCGGAGAAATCCGGCAGGTGGTGGCCAACCTCATCAGCAACAGCATCGATGCGCTCCAGGCGGGCGGCACAATCCGAATCCGCCTCTCCGCGCCTGCGCAACGGGAAGGCGGGGCGCCGCACGGCGTGCGGCTCAGCGTAGCCGACAACGGCAGCGGCATTCCCGGCGAAATCCGCTCCCAGCTCTTTGAGCCATTCTTCACCACAAAAACAGAGACCGGCACCGGCCTTGGCTTGTGGATTTGCAAACGGATCGTGGAAAATCACCGCGGCGCTATTCAACTACGCAGCAGCACCATGCCGGGCAAGAGCGGCACCGTCTTTTCCATCTACCTGCCCGTGGGCAGCGAGAATTCCGGCGCAGCCATGGTGTCTCTCACCGAATCGATGCGGCAGGATAGCTGGATTTAACGATCGCGGTCCGCGGCTCACGCACGCCGGCGAACGGCCTCCCGATAGACCTCGACATATTCGCGGGCCGGCTCCTGCCAGCTATAGTGCTTCGCCATTCCGCTGCGCATGAGGCGCTCCCAGGCCGGCTTGTCCTCAAAGGCAGCGAGGGCCCGGTCAATGGCCGCCAGCAGAGCCGCAGGCTCATAGCCTGAAAATTTAAAACCGGTCCCGGTGCCCTTCTTCGCGTCCCACTCTTCAATGGTGTCATCGAGGCCGCCAGTTGCGCGCACCACCGGCACGGTGCCGTACTTGAGCGAGTAGATCTGATTCAATCCGCACGGCTCATAACGCGAGGGCATCAGGAAGATGTCGGCGCCGGCTTCAACCTTGTGCGCCAGCGCCTCGTCATAGCGAATCTGCACGGCCACGTTCGCCGGATGCCGATAGGCCCATCCTCGCAGGAAGTTTTCGTAAATCGGCTCGCCCGTGCCGATGGCCACCACGGCCACATCCCTCTGCGCCAGCTGGTCGGCAATGGCCGCCACCAGGTCGAAGCCTTTTTGCGTCGCCAGCCGCGACACCATTCCGATCACCGGCGTGCTCTCCGCCACCCCCTCCAGCCCAAACGCGTGCAACAGGTCCATGCGACAAACGCGCTTGCCCGCCAGGTCCTCCGGCGTGTAGTGGGCGGCCAGGTTCCCGTCCACCGCCGGATTCCATCGCGTGTAGTCCACGCCGTTCAGAATGCCGTGCAGATCCGCGACGCGCCTCCGCAACACGCCTTCGAGCTGCGCCCCGAACTCCGCCGTCTGAATCTCCTCGGCGTACTTGCGGCTCACCGTGGTCAATATGTCCGAGAACACCACCCCGCCTTTCAGAAAATTGAAGCGATCGAAGAGTTCCAGCTTGTCCATGGTGAACAGATCCCAGGGCAGCAACAATTGCTCGGTGGTCGCGGGGGGAAACTTGCCTTGATACGGCGCGTTGTGGATCGTCAGCATGGTCGCCGCCCCGCGCAACGCAGGATCGGCCGCATAAACCGTGCGCAGGTAAACCGGGATTAGTGAGGCTTGCCAGTCGTGGACGTGAAAGACCTGCGGCGCGCCCAAAAGCTTCGCCGCCTCCACCACCGCCCGGCAAAACACCCCGAAGCGCTCGGCGTTGTCGTCGTACTCGCCTCCGGGCGGACCATAAAGTTCCGGCCGGTCAAAGAGATCCGGACAATCCACAAAGTAAAACTGCACCCCGTCGCGTCGTCCTCCGTCCACGATTCCCACAAAGCGGTTGTAGTAGCGGAAAGGAATGGTGATCGATCGCACCGCGTACTTCAGTTCCCCTTGCATCTGCGCTCGCACCCGCGCATAGAAGGGCAGGTAGACCGTCACCTCGTGGCCCAGCTTCACCACCTCGCGGGGCAGCGCGCCCACCACCTCCGCCAGCCCGCCGGTCTTCGCAAACGGAGCACACTCTGAGGCGGCGAAGACAATGTGCATGCAATCCTCGTATCGATGAAATGAAAAGACAGGGGAACCTGAAAAACCGTTCATTCCGCCGGTTGCGACGCAACTCGCGCCGCCAATCGCGACCCAAGCAGCCAGTCTACTACG
>JASHUH010000569.1 GCA_030040115.1 Acidobacteriaceae bacterium
GTGAACCGCACCCCTCCATAGAGAGTGAGATTTGGCTTTACCTTCCAGGAATCCTGGGCATACAAGTCGATATGCTTCTGCGCGAAGATCCGGTCGACCATCGCCCCTTGGGGCAACGCCTGGAGGTTGGCGCTGAAATTGGTCTGGTTGTAGAGCTTGGGGAGCAGGCCGAGAAGGTCCGAGAAGGTTTTCTCGTACGTGGTGTCCTTAAAGGCGGGCGGCGCGCCCGCGCTGTTCCATAGCAGAGCGCCACCGTCGTCCGTGATCCAGTTCCCATCGCCCTCGGCGCTGCTGAATGAAAACGAGTCGGTTTGATAATGGTTGTCGAGCAAGAACACTTCGGCCCCAAAGCCCCAGGTGTGGCGCCCTTTGATCCAGTCCAGATCCTCGCGGACGTCCTGGACCGGAAGCTGGTTGTAGGTTCCGCAGCAGCCCACCTGGGTGCCGGTGGCGCCGCCTTCCGGATAAAGCGGCGTCAGGTTGTCGAGAATGGCCTCCGCCTGCGTCTGCGTTCCGGTGCTCGCCACGCCTTCGCGCGTAAACCCGTAATGAATCGTGTTCACCATGCTCTGCGAGACGACCCAGGTGTAGCCCACCGCAAATCCCTTGCTGTTGTTTAAATAGGTGCTGCTGTTGGGCTGCCCGGGAAACTGCGGCGCGCCGTCCGCGTAATTGTCGTTCTGCAGGCTGCCGCGGAAGAAGATCTGGTGTTTGCCGGCGTTGTCGATGTGCCAGTCCCAACGCGAGATAAAGCTGTCGTATGAGAACGGCGTCTTCGCGTTGAAGGCATATCCGGCGGTGTTCAGGCCATCGCCTTGGCCGGTATAGTTCGGCTCTGGATATGACTGGAGATAGGTCAGCACCGCGGCAGGCACGCCGGCGGAGTCGCCGACGAGGCTCCCCTGGTACCCCACCTGGGAAGGCGTAAGTTGCGCCTGGCCGTTCGGTGTCGCGCAGCCAAACTGTCCGGCAGGGCACGTAGCGTAGTTAAAGTACCCGTTGCGGAAGTTGTCGGTGGGAACAATGCGGTATTGCGTAGTGGCGCTGGCGTCGCGCCGGCCCTCGAAGCCCGCAAAGAAAAAGAGGCGGTCCTTCCTGACCGGGCCGCCCAGCGAGCCGCCGAAGACGTTGTAGATCAGCGCTTGGCGCGGCTGGCCGCTCTCCTTGGTGATGAAGTTATTGGCCTCGGTCTCGGTGTTGCGGTTGTACTCGTAGGCCGAGCCGTGGAAGGCATTGGTTCCGCTCTTGGTCACCAGCGTCACCTGCGCGCCCGAACTGAAACCGAGGGAGGCCGGCGGGTTGCTGGTAATTTCGCGAAACTCCTCGATCGAATCCGGCGTAGCGCGCAGCACGCTGGTAAACGAGGTTCGGTTCAGCTGGTCATTCGCATCCACGCCATCCAAAAGCACGTTGGCCTGGTCGGCCTTGCCGCCATTCACCGAGCCGCTGCGCTCGTCGTTCACCTGACCTTCCTGAGGATCCTGGGTGTAAGTCACGCCCGGCTGCAAGGCCAGAAGACTGGTCGGGTTGCGCGCAGCCAGCGGTAACTGCACCACCGGCCGATTCGAAATCACGTTGCCCAGGGTGGCGTCCTCGGTGTTCATCTGCGCCGCGCTGTCCGCCTCCACCGTGACCTCTTGCGTCGTCGCTCCCACATTCTTGTAAGCCAGCGGCACCGTGGCGGGCGTATTCACCAGCAGCTGCACATTATTGACCACCACTCTCCCGAATCCGTTGGCCTCGGCCGTAATCCGGTAGTTGCCCGGTTCCACCTGGTTGAACTGATAGTGTCCCTGCTGGTCCGAATGATCCTGCCGCGAGGCTCCTGTGCCCAGGTTGAGCAGGGTCACCGTGGCGTCCACAATCACCGCGCCCGAGGGGTCGGTCACCGTGCCGTTGACTGAAGTTGCTGTTTGCGCCAGTGCCATCGCGGCGCTGCAAAGCCCAAACCCTAACCAGTAAAGTAGTCGTTTCATCTTTCCGGCCTCCTTGGATGCGCACCCGCAGGTGCGGTGCAGAATGGGGATCAGGTTTGACTTGAGCGCTCGCGCGTGCATTTTGTTCATCACCGAAGCATTCGCGAGTGCGATGCGGAATAGAAATAAAATCTGGCTGACATTCATTCGCGGATGAACATCCCAAGAGCCCTTACTTCTTATTGCTGTAATGGATTTCGGAGGAATCCACGCTTGGTAATGTTGGCTATTGTAAGGTAAAGGGCGGGTAAATCCATGCTGGATCGATGGAAAAAATCGCTATTGGCGCATGATCCACGGAAAATGGCCCATGGCCACAGAATTATCCACGGTCGGAGCGATGCCGCAACCATCCTCGCCCCGAGCAGACTGGCGGTAAGTTCTTCGATATAAATGGTTTTAAATTTGAGAAGAGAATGTGCGTCCTCAACCTGCGCGTGACGCGCAAATGGATGCGGAATTTGGCCTCAATCCATCTTGCTTTTTTATATCTCGAATGATAAACGAGGCCGTGTCGAAAAATTGCCTGATTCGAGCTACGGGCACTGGGTCGGTTTAAAGGTGCGGGCTTCAGACGGTACGAAAGACCCTTCAAAAACGAGCGGGGCTTTAGCCCCTAGGGGGTTGCAAATTCAAACTGAGCCACTACGAAGCTACGCGGCTGTTTTTTCCTCGGGGGCAGGCAGGACGCGCGCCTTCTGCGCCGACCGCTTCGCTTTCACTCTGATGCACAACGCGTACGCCACCGCGCCGGTGAACGACGGAACCAAAAAGACCAGGATGCGCAGCAGCGTGCGGAGCGCCACCACCGAAGAACCGGCCGCCAGCGCAATCACATCGTCGCCGCCCGCGACCAACAGGATGACCACGAAGACCGCCAGCGCGCAACCCACTGCGGTATTGAAAGGCTGCTCCCAGGGAAGCCGAAGCAGGTTGTGCGGGCTCGCGTCGAACGAAACCAGTTTATCGAGCCACGGGTAGCTATACAGAAAGAGAAAAATCAAGGCCGGGAGCAGCACTGCGGGGAAAAAGACTTCAGGAACCAAATAGGGCCCGAGGTGCAGGTTGACGCCCGGAAACAGGCGCATCGCTCCCTCGATCCATCCTAGATACCAGTCTGGCTGCGCTCCGGGAAGAATCGCCGCGGGATCATACGGTCCGTAAATCCACACCGGATCGATCTGCACAAACGCCCCCAGGGCCGCCACCACCGCGAAAATAAGGAAGAAGAGCCCCGTCGACTTCAAACTGTAGGAGGGCCACATCCGCGAGCCGACAATGGTCTTCTCGCTGCGCTGCTTTCCGGGATAATTGGTGTGTAACTGGCGCCATATGATTGCCAGGTGGAGAGCCAGAAGCACCGAGATCAACGCCGGGACAAGAAAGATGTGCAACGCATACAAGCGGGGGAGAGTTGCACCCACCGGCACTGTGCCGCCCAGGCAGATAAACGTCAGCCACGGTCCGATCACCGGAATCGATAGCAGAATGGCGTAGCCGATGCGAAGCCCGACGCCGGAAAGCAGATCGCCGCAGATCGAATATCCCAAATAGCCGTTGACGATGGCCAGGAACAGCAGCGTAAGGCCGATGATCCAGTTCAGCTCCCGAGGACGGCGATACGCGGCGGTAAAGAAGATGCGCGCCAGGTGCGCCAGAATCGCGCACAGAAAAATGTCCGCCGCCCAGTGATGCATTTGCCGCACCAGCAGCCCCGCGCGCACGCCGAAGCTGAGATGCACCACGGATTGGTAAGCCGCCGACATGGAAATGCCGTCAAGCGGGCGGTACAAACCGTGATAGACCACCTTGACCGAGCTGCCGTTGAAAAACAGCGCCATGAAGGTTCCGGTGATCACCAGAATAATGAACGAATAGAAAGCAATCTCTCCCAGCAGGAACGACCAGTGATCGGGAAAGACATGATCCATCGCTTTGCGCACGAAGCGGGCGGTGCGCAGGCGCGAGTCGAGCCAGCGGGCAAC
>JASHUH010000570.1 GCA_030040115.1 Acidobacteriaceae bacterium
GAAAAAGATCTGCTGCGCTTTTCCACGGCGGGCAGCGTGGACGACGGTAAATCCACGCTCATCGGCCGTCTGCTCTATGACACGCAATCCGTTTATGAAGACCAGGTGCGCTCGATAGAAGGCAAGGGCGCCACGGCCCCCGGACAGATCGATTTTGCCTTGTTGACCGATGGGCTGCGCGCGGAGCGCGAGCAGGGCATCACCATCGATGTTGCGTATCGTTATTTTTCGACCGCACGGCGCAAATTCATCATTGCCGACACGCCGGGCCACGAGCAGTACACGCGCAATATGGCCACCGGCGCCTCGACCGCCGACGCGGCCGTGGTGCTCATCGACGCCAGCAAAGGCGTGCTGATCCAGTCGCGCCGCCATGCCTATATTGCCTCGCTGCTGCGGGTGCGGCAGATCGTGGTGGCCGTGAACAAGATGGACCTGATCGGCTTTGACGAAGACCGTTTCCGCGCCATCGAGCGGGATTTCAGCAGTGTTCTCGACGCCATCGCCGCCGATACCGGAACGCCGGTGGAGCGCGTCTTCGTGCCGGTGAGCGCGCTGGGCGGGGACAACGTGGTTCATGGCTCGGACGCCATGGCCTGGTATCGCGGTCCGTCGCTGCTGGAGTTGCTCGAATCGCTGCCGGCAGCCCATGACAAACACAGCGAGCACTTCCGTTTTCCCGTGCAGCGCGTGCTTCGCCCCGACCACAGTTTCCGCGGCTTTGCGGGACAGATCGCATCGGGATCCATTCGCCTGGGCGACGACGTCACGGTTCTCCCTTCCGGCCGCGGCGCGAAGATTGAGCGCATTGTCACCTGGGACGGCGATCTGGAAGAAGCCGTAGCGCCGCTTTCCGTGACGCTGGTGCTGGATCGCGAACTCGACATCAGCCGTGGCGATTTGATTGCAGAAGCGCAAGCGCCGGCCACCGTGGCGCGCAGCGTGAGGGCGGCGCTGGTGTGGATGGATCAGCGGCCGCTGGATGGTGCGCGCCGTTATCTGCTGAAGCACACCAGCCAGACCGCGCCTGCGTTTCTTTCTTCGATCGACTACCGCACCGATTTGACGACGCTGGCGCACGAGCCCGCGGATACGCTGCACATGAACGACATCGGCGCGGCGACGATCAATCTTCTGCGTCCCATGGCGTTGGACGTTTATAGCAAAAACCGCGGCACGGGCGCGTTTATTCTCATCGATCCCGAATCGAACGCCACCGTGGCCGCGGGCATGATCACGGCCGCCTCCGCTTCCGCAGCCAGGCGGGAAGGCGACGAGAGCGGAGCGTGGGGCCCGGTGACCGCAGGCGAGCGGGAAGCGCGCTGGGGACATCGGGGCGCCGCGCTCGAGCTCTCGGGACCGCAAGCGCTGATTGATTCTATTGAACGCGCCCTTTTCGCCGTGGGCGCGGTGACCAGCAGGATCGACGCCGATGATGAGGTTTTTCTGGCGCATCCCGAGCTTCTGGATTGGGTGGGCCGCGTACAGACGGAAGCGGGGCTGCTGGCGCTGGTGATTCGCGCCAACCAGGCCGCCACGCTGACGGCGCGCGTGGAGGGCCTGGAACTGTCGCTGGACGCCGAAAATCCCATGCACGTGGTCGCGGCCGTACACGAACTGCTGCGCCGCGCGGGGGTCTTTATTTCCACAGAGAAGGCAGGTTTGTGATGGGCACGCTCGAAATTGCCGCTGATGTCGACGCCAAGCTGGCCGAGGTGCGCGCGGCGCTGGCAAGCGAAATCGGAGGGCAGGGCGACGTGTGCCTGACTTGCAGCTTCCAGGCCGAGGACATGCTGCTGACGAAGCTTGCCATCGCGCTCGACCCGGAGATTCCGGTGCTGTTTCTCGACACCGGGTATCACTTTGCTGAGACGTACGCGTACCGCGATCGCATGGCGGGCGAGTGGGGACTGAATTTGATCAATTTGTTGCCGGAAAAAACCGTTGCCGAGCAAGAGGCCGAACACGGACTGCTGTATCAGACCGCGCCCGACCGCTGCTGCGGGCTGCGGAAGGTGGAGCCGCTGTTCAAAGCCGTGGCCCGGTATCGGGTATGGATCACGGGCTTGAGGCGCGAACAGGCGCGCAGCCGCGCGGCGCTGGAAGAGCGGGCGATGTTCGCGCTGCCCGGCGGCAAGCAGGTATTGAAACTGGCCCCGCTGGCTGCGTGGACGACGCGCGACGTGTGGTACGCGTGCGAGCAGCTTGAGATTCCCCTGCTGCCGCTGTATGAGCGCGGTTATTCGTCGATCGGGTGCGAGCCGTGCACCTCGCTGCCGCTCGATCCTGACGATCCGCGGTCAGGGCGCTGGGGCGGGCGCAAAGTGGAGTGCGGCATTCACATTCAACCAGTTTCAAGCTCATAGTTCTCCGATCGACTGCATTGATCGGGAACTGGAAACCAGGAGCTGCAAGCTGCGAATCAAGAACTAAGAATCAGGAACTGCGAAACGAGAACGACGAACTGAGAGCTACGAACTGAGAATTACCAAGGGACAATGCAATACGTCATCGGATTCGTGATTGCGCTGTTTATCGCGCTGACCGGAGTGGGCGCAGGCACTATCACGGTGCCCATTCTGGTGCTGTTTTTGAAAGTGCCGGCGCACATCGCAGTGGGCATCGGACTGATGTTCGCCGCCGCTGTCAAGCTGCTTCTGGTGCCCGCGCAAATCGCGAGCCGCAACGTAGCTTGGCGCACGCTCGGCTACATGCTGCTGGGCGGCGTGCCCGGCGTTCTGCTGGGGGCGCTCTGCTTGCGCCATCTGGCCACGGTGGGCTCGGAGAACACGCTCAACGCCATCCTCGGCGTCATTCTGGTGTTGACGGCGAGCTGGCAGATTGCTTATTCCTTCCGGCCCATGCGGCAGGATCGCAATGCGCGCGACCGCAGCCC
>JASHUH010000571.1 GCA_030040115.1 Acidobacteriaceae bacterium
CCCGCACGAGGACCGGCCTTCGCACAGCTCCCCAAGTGGCGCCGTAAGGCAAAACGCCCTTCCTGCCTGGATCTCGTCACCTTGCTGCGCCAGGAAATGGCGCAACGCCCCCCAATTACTACGGCCTTTCGGGCTGAATACGGCTCCGCAAGCACTTACTGCCGCCGCTGCAGCCTGAAAAATGTAGAAACTCCAGAGCACGACTGAAGTCGTGCCCTTTGATAAAGCCGGATCGCGGAATGCGCTCAAAGCAACCGCGGATCCCTCCCCTCTTCTGCGCTCAGGGCCGGGATGACGGCGGCAGTTGCGGGGAGCGGCCAAAATGACCCGTTCATTTCCGCGAGCGCCCCTGTTCGCGGGCGGTCTGTTAATGGACGGCCCTGCGCTGCTACACTCGGCGTTCAAGGGAAGAGCCTTGCCATGACCACGCCTGTTCTATCGCCGAAGAAGGCGCCGGAATTTCAGCCGTTTATACCACCCCACGAAAGCCGGCCGGAGTTTACGGCGCGGGCCATCCTGCTGGGCTGCTTTTTCGGCCTCGTGTTCGGCGCGGTGACGGTGTACGTGGGCCTGGAAGCGGGGCTTACGGTGGCGGCTTCGATTCCCATCGCGGTGCTCTCGATCAGCATCTTGCGAGCGTTCGGACGCGCCTCGATTCTCGAAAACAATATCGTGCAGACCACCGGGAATGCGGGCCAGTCGATCGCCGCCGGGGTCATCTTCACGCTGCCGGCGTTGATCTTTCTCGGCTTCGATCTCGAATACTCGAGGATCTTCATTCTGGCGCTGATCGGGGGATGGCTGGGGGTGCTGTTCATGATCCCGCTGCGCCGGCAACTGATTGTGGAGGAGCACGGCAACCTTACCTATCCCGAAGGCACGGCCTGCGCCGATGTGCTGATCGCCGGCGAGAAGGCGGGCTCGTTTGCCAGCCGGGTGTTTATGGGCTTGGGATTGGGGTCGCTGTACACGCTGTTTCAAAACGAATACATCTTCAAAGCCTGGCCGGGCACGCCGGAGTACCAGCCGGACTTTGGGCCGGCGCACATCCTCAAAGGCGCCTCGATCAAGGCCGACGCGACGCCGGAGTATCTGGGCGTGGGGTACATTATCGGGCCGCGCGTGGCGGGAGTGCTGTTTGCCGGGGGCGTGTTTTCGTGGCTGGTGGTGATGCCGCTGATTTATTTTTTCGGTAAGAGCCTGGCGCATCCCCTGTATCCCGGCACCGTGCCGATTGCGCAGATGGGGCCGAGCGATTTGTGGTCTACCTATGTGCGGCCGATTGGCGCGGGCGCGGTGGCTGCGGCGGGATTGATCACGCTGATCAAAACGCTGCCGACGATTTTTGCCGCGCTGGGCTCAGGGTTCAGCACCTTGCGCAAGGGCGCGGGCGCGGCGGCGCGGCCGATTCGGACGGAAGACGACCTGTCGATGGGGGTGGTGGTCGCCGGCTCGATTCTGCTGGTCGCGTGCATGTTCATTTTTCTGGAATTCAAGCCAGTGCCGGGCGCGTTTACGGGATGGGCGGCGAACCTGGCGGCGTCTCTGCTGGTGGTGGTGTTCGGGTTCCTGTTTGTCACCGTGAGCTCGCGCATTGTGGGGCTGATCGGCAGCTCGGCGAATCCCATTTCGGGCATGACCATCGCCACGCTGATGGCGACGGCGGCCATTTTCCTGGTGCAGGGATGGACGGCGCCGGCCTACGGGGCGCTGGCCATCTCGATTGGCGGGGTGGTGTGCATTGCCGCGGCCAATGCGGGCGACACTTCGCAGGACCTGAAGACCGGTTTCCTGGTGGGCTCGACGCCGCGTTTGCAGCAAATCGCGCTGATTATCGGCGTGGTGGTGTCGACGGTGGCGATTGGGTTCACCCTGCAGCTGATGAACCGCGGGCTGGAGGAGTTCCGCGCCATGGCGCAGCCGTGGGACCTGAATGCGCCGCACCCGGGCGTCGCCATTCAGAACGACGTGCGCGCCTTGCCCAAGGAGTTTGCCGTGGAAAGCGCCGGATCGAGCAAGAGCGTGACTATGCACCCGAAGGGCGATTACATTGTGCTGAACGCGCTGGGATCGCCGGAGCTGGCGAACGGCAAATATCTGTATTCACCGGCGACGAAGCGGATCGAGGTGCAGTGGATTTCCGGCATTGGCAGCGAAAAGGCCGCGGCCCCGCAAGCGCGGCTGATGGCCACGGTGATCAGCGGCATATTGAGCCGGAATTTGCCGTGGGGGCTGGTGATGCTGGGCGTGTTCCTGGTGATTGGCGTGGAGTTGCTCGGTATCCGGTCGCTGTCGTTCGCGGTGGGCGCGTATCTCTCGATCGGCACCACGCTGGCGATTTTTGTGGGCGGGATGGTGCGCTGGTTTGTGGACGCGGCGGTGAAGAAGGCGGGCGAGGAGGCCGAGAGCGAGATTTCGCCGGGGTCGCTGTACGCCTCGGGATTGATTGCCGCGGGGGGGATCGTGGGTCTGCTTGGCGTGGCCTTGAAGCTCTACGAAAGCACCGTGGACAAAGGCGATATTCTCAACTTCCCGCACACGTTTCTGGATCATCAGTGGGTGTCGGTGGTGGCGTTTGCGCTGTTGGCGTTTTCGCTGTATCACTTTGCGCGCAAGCCGCTGAAAAAGTAGGCGCTATGGTGCTAAAGTTAGATCGAGGTGTTTGCGTGAAGCCCGGGAGAAAATTCACCGTCGTCATCGAGCAGGATGAGGAAGGCTATCTTGTGGCTACGGTTCCCGGCTTGCGCGGCTGCCATACACAAGCGAAGAGCCTCGATACGCTGATGAAGCGTGTGCGCGAGGCGATCGCGCTATGCCTTGAAGAAGAAGACCATCCCGGTTCCCTCGAACTGGTCGGCATTCAACAAGTCTCGGTATGACTCGCCTTCCGCGCGTCAAGGGAAAAGAGATTGTCCGGGCCCTCGAGAAGGCGGGCTTCCTCGTGGACCGGACGCGTGGCAGTCATATGTTTCTCAGACACCCCGACGGCAGGGCCACCGTTGTTCCCGCACATTCCGGCGAAACCATAGGCCCTGGCCTGATGAGGGCTATCATGCGCGACGCTGAAATGTCGATCGACGACTTCGCGAACTTGCTCTAAGCTGAAGACCACTTGCCACCACACACCTTCCCCTTTCACGCCTGGGTCTCGGCGTTGGCGTTTTGGCTTATCACTTTGCGCGCGAGCCGCTGAAAAAGTAGCGGGCGCGCGGGCGGCTTGGAGACTGGAAATGGATTTGGGGCTGGCCGGCGGCGTCGCCGTGGTGACGGGAGGCGCCAACGGCATTGGGTGGGCCTGCGCTCAAGGGCTGGCGCGCGAGGGATGCCGCGTGGCGATTTGGGATGTGGCCGCGGAGGCGGAAGATGCGGCGGCAGCGTTGGGCCGGGAATTTGGCGAGCCGGCGCTAGGGCTGCGCACGGACGTGAGCGATTTTGCGGGCGTGCAGGCTGCGGTGGACGAGACCGAAGCGAAGCTGGGGCCCATTGCCCACCTGGTGCACGCGGCGGCGATTGGCTCGGGCAAGTTCGGCTTTCCCTTTACGAACTTGGCGCCCGAGGATTGGCGGCGCGTGTTGGAGGTGAACGTGATGGGGATGGCGCATGTGGCGCACGCGGTGGCGCCGGGAATGGTGGCGCGGCAACGGGGAACGCTGGTGTTTCTGGCTTCGGTGGCCGGACAGATTGGATCGCAGACGGACCCTCCGTATAGCGCCAGCAAAGCGGCCAACATCAATTTTGCGCAGTGCCTGGCGAAGGACCTGGCGGCCAGCGGGATTCGTGTGAACGTGGTGTGTCCGGGGATGGTGCGGACACAACTGAACGAGCGGATTTGGCGGGCGTGGAACGAGCAACAACCGCCGGAGAAGCGCCGCACGTTTGAGGAGTGGGGCAGCGAAAAAGTGCGCGCGGTGGCGCCTCTGGGCCATTGGCAGGAACCCGAGGACGTGGCGGATATGGTGGTGTTTCTTTCCTCGAACCGGGCGGCGCAGGTGACCGGGCAAACGATCAATGTGGATGGTGGACAGGTGATGCACTGATAGGCGCGGAGCCAGGGGTGGTGTAGGAGATCGCCGATGCACGTACCCTTCGACTGACCCACTGCCTCCCAGCGTGGGTCCAATGCGCTAGAGTGCATAGTAGGCTTAGAGTCCGCGAAGAGAGTCATGCACAGCCCGAAAACAGCCGCCCGATCGGAGGCGAAGACCGGTTCCGATACGCTCCTTTCCGGAGGAGCGGCGCCGGACCGCGCGACGCACATTCGATT
>JASHUH010000572.1 GCA_030040115.1 Acidobacteriaceae bacterium
ACCGGGCGTGGTCCATTCTGCGGCTCCGCCGGCGACGGAAACATCTACGCCACCACTGTGGCGCGCAATGGCACGAACGAACTCTGGTTTATTCCGGCGCACGGCAAGCCAAAACGGCTCGATGCGGCTCTCAAAAGCGCGGCGGGGATCGCGATTTCCCCTGACGGGCTCTGGCTGCTTGTCGCCCAGAGCCATTCGCGCTTCGGCATCGGCTACCGCATCCTCGCGGATGGATCGGTGGATGCGCGAGAACCCTTCTACGATTTTTATGTTCCCGCATGGGCCGATGACAGCGGCGCAGGCGAGATTGCGATGGACCGCGACGGGAGAGCGTATGTCGCGACGCGGATGGGCGTTCAGGTATTCGATCGGAACGGACGCGTGACGGCAATTCTACCCTTGCCGGGCGGCGAACAGATTCAAGGCGTCTGTTTTGGCGGGAGCAACTTCGACACGCTCTATGTTTCCGGCGAGGGCACGGTCTACGCGGCGAATGAATGTTGTTGGCGCGGCCCAATGGTGCGGCGCCCGACGTCGGGTATGCCGAGCACAACTCCGCCATGCTGGCGGCCAGCAACAGCGTGAACACCGTCGCGAGCGGCCATCCCAGCGACATCTCCAGAGGCCCGCCCATCTTCAGACCGTATCCGTAGAGCGTCACCGCGCCGGTGAGGATGGAAATAATGAAAAAGGAAATAGCGAAGTTCGAAAATCCCCCCATGTTGCGGAACAGTTCCTGTGCGTAACCGAAGCGTCTCAGATCCTGCTCGTCGCGCGATGGAGATGGGTTCGACATAAAATCGACGATGGCTGCGTCGGCGCCGGCGTTAAGCGTTATCCTCGGATTGTATCCTGCTCGAATCCGCGCCAGACCGTGTCGGACCCGCCCAGCGACCCGCGGTTATGCAGACTCGATATCGTGGAGACGCTTCATGACCACTTCGCGACGTAGCTTCTTGGGGGCGTCGATCGGCGCCGCGGCGCTAACCATGGTGAGACCCCTTGCGGATGCAGTGGCGCTCGCCGATCGAAATGCACCTTCGCCGTCAGTAACTCCCGCGCTCCTCCGAGTGCGTGCCGCGCCCGGCCAGGTCGTCAACTCCTTCGATCCCGACACCAGTCTTGCCACCTCCATGGATATTCAGTCACGCGAGGCCATCGACAGGATTTATACGCCCGAGACCGTGAAACTCTGCTTATCCGCAGGTTGGGGACCGATCAGCTACCGGTTGCACACTCCAGAGACGATCGATTATTGGCACTGGAATCCCAACGGCCAGTGGACGGATGAAGCCAACCAACGCGGATACTTCGTGGGCAGTTCGGAATTGGGAGAGCCCATTCGCGATTCCTTCGGCTACAGCCTTCCCCACCGCGGCTGCACCACCAATGGCGGCACCGATCGCGGTTATTCTCGCCTCACCGACGGCAATCCCAATACCTTCTGGAAGAGCAATCCTTACCTGACCCAAGCCTTTACCCACGAAGATGACTCCCTGCACCCGCAATGGATCATCGTCGATCTGGGCGAATATTACGACGTGAATGCGATCCGCATCGACTGGTGCGAACCATGCGCCCGCGAGTACGAAGTGCAATACTGGGTCGGCGCCGATCCCATGAACTGGGAAGAGCCGGCGATGGATTACACCAATCAGCGCGGCAAATATCTTCCTGTCTTCAATCAGGCCATGGGCAACTGGATTCGCTTCCCCAAAGGCGCCGTTCGCAATGGCGCCGGCGGCAGCGTCACGCTCAAGCTTTCAGACAATCTTATGGCCACGCGTTGGGTGCGTGTGGTGATGACGCAGTCGTCCAATCGGCCAGGACCCCACGGAACCGGCGACCTGCGCCACCGCGTGGGATACGCAATCTACGAAGTGTACTTGGGCAGATTGGAGGCGGATGGAAAGTTTGCCGATTATGCGAAACATGTGGCGGACGGGCGCCGGCAAACCGCGACCTATTGTTCTTCCACCGATCCGTGGCATACCGCTCAAGATCTCAGTCCGCGCGGCGACCAAACCGGCTGGGACATCTTCTTCACCAGCGGCATCACCAACGGCTTGCCCGCCTTGATCACCGTTCCGCTCATCTACAGCGTTCCCGAAGACGCCGCCGCCATGGTCGCTTATCTGAAAAAACGCGGCTATCCCATCAGTTGGGTCGAAATGGACGAGGAGGCCGACGGCCAATATTACATGCCGGAGGACTACGCCACTCTCTACATCCAATTCGCGGACGCCATTCATAAGGTCGATCCGGCCCTCAAATTGGGCGGGCCGGTGTTCCAAGGCATTAACCAGGATGTCTCCGTCTGGCCCGATGCGCGCGGAAACAAATCCTGGTTCGGCCGTTTTTACGACTATCTGAAAGCGCGCCATCGCGAAGGGGATTTGACCTTCGCTTCTTTCGAAATTTACCCTTACGCCGCCTGCGCTATGAAATGGGAGGATCTCTACCGTAACCGCGAACTGACGCGCAAGACGCTCAAAGCTTTTCGCCAAGACGGCTTGCCCGCCGCAATTCCGCTCATGAACACCGAAAGCAATCTCTGCGGTTCGCTTTCCGTCTTCATGTCCGATATTTTTTCGGCTCTGTGGCTGGCCGACAATGTGGGCAGCTTTTTCGCCGAGGGGGGCGCGTTGTATGTGCACTCGCCCATCGAACCCAGCCGCCTCGAGCGTGGTTGCCAGGGCTACGCCATCTGGGGAAACGTGCTGACGGACCGCGAAGGCAAGGTCATCGGGTATATGGCCTTTTACCACGCCGGCCGCATGATCAATGAAGAATGGGTCACGCATCGCGCCGGCGTGCACCATCTCTATTCCGTCGACGTTGGAATCGAAGACGCCGCCGGGAACGCTCTGGTCACGAGCTATGCGGTGCGGCGGCCCGACGGCCATTGGGCCTTGCTGCTCATCAACAAAGACAGAGACAACGCCCACCCTATTCAAATCGTTTTTGAAAGCGGTGGCGCCAACGGGAGCTTTTCAGGCACAATTCGGGTAGTCACCTTCGGCAGTGAGCAATACGTCTGGCACGGCGCCGACGCTACGGCTCACGCCGATCCAGATTCGCCGCCGGTGGTTTCGTCCGTCGACGCCACGCAAACAACGGTGTTCACGCTTCCCAAAGCCTCCGTCACTGTGGTGCGGGGCGAAGTTGCAGGCCTGACGGCCTAGGAGGAATTCATCGCTATGAAAAATTTCCAGAATCTCGATAACCTGCCTTCTTACTCTCGCCGGCGTTTCCTTCGCGCTTCGCAGGCCACCGTCGCCGCGCTGAGCGCTGCGCCCCTCCTCGGCGGCGCAACGGAAATGCTCGCCGCCAACGTCCCCGGCGATTCGACCAAGCCCCATCCTGACTATTACGACAAGCTCGGCGTGACCAAACTCATCAACGCCGCGGGCACCTACACGGATTTAACTTCGGCCGTCATGCCTCCGCCCGTCCGTGCGGCCGTGGCCCAGGCCGCGTTGCACCCCGTGCACCTGGCGGAGTTGCAGCAGAAGGCCGGCGAGTATATTGCGCAAAAACTGCAAACCGAAGGCTGCTGCATCAGTTGCGGCGCCGCTTCGGCAATCACCCTCGCCACCGGAGCCTCGCTCATGGCCGCAAACGGTTGCCATCCACTGGATATTCCCAGCAAGATCGGCACGCCGCAGTTTCCCAAAAACGAAGTCGTCCTCCAGAAAATTCATCACTACGAATACGACGTGGCCATGCAACTCTGCGGCATCAAGTTCGTGGACGTAGTCACCCTGGACGATTACAAGCAGGCGCTTGGCCCGAACACCGTGATGACGCAATATTTCAATGCCTGCGACGATGTCGGCATCAGCCGCGAAGACTGGATCGCCGCGGCCCACGAAAAAGGCGTCCCCTGCCATCTCGACGCCGCCGCCGATATGCCTCCCATCTCCAATCTCTGGAAGTACACGGGAATGGGATTCGATATGGTGTCCTTCTCGGGAGGAAAAGACATTCGCGGACCCCAGAACGCCGGCCTCCTGCTGGGCAAGAAAAAATACACCGACCTCGCTCAGCGCAATATCTGCCCTGTATCCTCGGTCGGTCGCGGCATGAAAGTAGCCAAAGAACAAATCGTCGGCATGGTGGCCGCCGTGGATTGGCTGCTCTCGCAAACCGATGAAGGCATGGAGCAGGAGTCGCGCGAGCGCATGCAGCCCATCATCAAGGCGGTCAAAGACCTTCCCACCGTGAAGACCAGCATCATGGTCCCGGAGGTGGCCAATCATGTCCCGCACTTGATGATCGATTTCGATCCTGACACGATCGGCGCTTCGGCCCGCGAACTCCGGGTTCGCCTGCGCACGGCAACACCCTGCATCGAATTGAATCCGCACACGGGAAGTAAGCGGCCCTCTCAGGGCGTTCCCGCGCAACCCAACGCCCTCGTCGTCACCACTTTTCTTCTCAATCCGGGAGAAGAATACATCCTCGCCCGGCAAATTCGAAAAGTGCTGAAGAACCCGAAATCCGTCGGCGTTTATCCCCCGCCGCCTCGTCCGGCTTTCGCTTGATCCGCGGCTGTTCACGTCTTTGATCAACCAGTTCAACGACGACTCATTTAACGCCGGGACCACCTGGCTGGCAACACAACTGGACTCGACGAACACCTATGCTGTGCCCGTAAACACGCTCTCGAACCCGTTTCCGAACGGCATTGTCGACGCCCCGATGGCCACTGGGCGCTTCTGCTCATCAATAAAGATAAAGAGAATCCCCACGACATTCAGATCGCTTGCGAGGGCGCTTCCGGCCGGTCCGGCTTTTCGACGGGGAAGTGGACATGGTGACCTTCGGAAGCGATCAGTATGTCTGGCATTCGGCCGGCGCGCAATCTCACGCCGAACCGGATAACCCGCCGGTCGCCTCCCAAGTCGGATTGAACCAGGGCGCCAAAGTTACCTTGCCCAGGTGCTCTGTCACCGTACTGCGTGGCAAGGTCCAGGACATGGAGCTTCGCGGATAATCCGCCGCGCGATCCCCGGCGTCTCGATCTCTCTCCAGCCGTCCCATGCCGCCGAGCATGGCGCGATCCAGGCTCTCTCGTTTCGCCGCAGCACCCCTCCTTCTGCTGTAAGCCGAAGCCCGGGACCCAAGTGGCGATTCCCGCAAAGAATCACTATCTAGTTCACTCCGATCCACTCACATCCAAATGCTCCAATAAAATCAATGTTATAAGGAAGTAGTTTGTCCGGTATTGTCCGCCTGAATCCGCTTGTAAACAGGGTATACTATGGGTACACTGGACGCGGATTACAGGGGGATTCACGTGGCTGGGGCCAAACTTAAGGATGTCCAGGTCG
>JASHUH010000573.1 GCA_030040115.1 Acidobacteriaceae bacterium
GCCAACCGCTTTCGGCTTTCGCGCCACGGATTGGGCGGCAAGGTGAGGGAAATCAATGCGGCCGGGGCGCGCCTGGCGCAGCTGGCAGTGGAGCATTTGCGGGAAAAGCAGGCAGGCGAGGCGTGGGTTGCGGGCTCGGTTGGGCCGCTGGGCACAAGGCTGGAGCCCCTGGGAAAGACCGGCCTGGATGAGGCGCGCGAAGCCTTCGCCGAGCAGATCGAAGTGCTGGCGGAAAGCGGCGTCGATTTGCTGATTCTGGAAACCATGCCGGCCCTGAACGAAGCCCACGAAGCCCTGACCGCGGCGCGCGCCGCGGCTCCGGAACTGCCGGTGGTGGTCATGGTCACCGTCGATGACGAGGGCGATTGTCTCGACGGCTCGTCGCCGGCGCACGCCGCGGCTCTGCTCACCGAGTGGGGCGCGAGCGTGGTTGGCGTCAACTGCTCGACGGGACCGGCAACGGTGCTCACGGCCATCGAAACCATGCGCGGGGCCACGGCATTGCCTCTGGCGGCGATGCCGAACGCCGGTTTGCCGCGGGCCGTTGAAGGACGCAATCTTTATCTCATTTCGCCCGAGTATTTGGCCGGCTTTGCGCGCAAGGCGATCGCCGCGGGGGTGCAGATTGTGGGCGGTTGCTGCGGGACGACGCCGAATCATATTCGCGCCATGCGCTCCGCCATTCGGGCGCTGGATGAGCAAACGCATGTGCAAGTGTCGGGCGCAACGCCGGCGCCAAGCGCCGAGATGCCTCCCGCGCCCTTAGCGCAGCGCTCCCACGTCGGCTCGCTGCTGGCCGAAGGCAAATTCCTCACCCTGGTGGAGATCGTTCCGCCCAAAGGCATCGACTGCTCGCAGGAGATCGAGGGGGCGCGGATGCTGGCCCGGTTGGGAGCGCACGCCATCAACGTATACGACGCGCCGCAAGCCTCAGCCCGCATGAGCGGACAAACGCTTTGCATCCAGATTCAGCAGCACACCGGGATCGAAACCATTCTCCATTACACCTGCCGCGATCGCAACCTGCTTTCGATCCAGTCGGATTTGCTCGGCGCCTCTTCGATTGGCCTGCACAACCTTCTCTGCGTGACCGGCGATCCGCCCAAGCTGGGCAATTACCCTGATGCGACTTCGGTCTTCGACGTCGACTCCATCGGCCTCGTCAACATCGTGCACCGCTTGAATCACGGTCTCGACATCGGCGCCAACTCCATCGGCGCCAGCACCAATTTCACCATCGGCGTAACCGCTCATCCCGGCGCTCCCGACATGGAGAACGAACTGCGCCGCTTTGCCTATAAGGTTGAAGCGGGAGCCGAATACGTGATCACTCGCCCGGTCTTCGACCTGCGCCTTCTGGAGGCTTTTCTCGAGCGCATTAAGGATCATCATATCCCGGTGATTGCGGGCATCTGGCCGCTCACCAGCCTGCGCAATGCGGAATACATGAAGAACGACCAGCGAGTCTCCATGCCCGAAGAAATCATGTTGCGCATGGCGCAGGCTGAGAACCCGGAAGCCGCGCGCCGGGAAGGCGTCAAAATTGCGCAAGAGATGCTTGCGGCGGTGCGACCATACGTCGAAGGCGTGCAGGTGAGCGCGCCCTTCGGCGGCTACTCAACGGCTGCTGAAGTGCTGGCCGGGGAACTGCCGGCCGGCGTGGTGGAGATGCAGGTTTGAGACCTTTGACCGCATCTGAGCTTGGGGGAAAAGAGCCGCATCGAGTAATCCTTACACTTCTACGTCCAAATCGGAGTAACCGATATGCCCTCCTTTGAAGAATCATTGAAGAAGCTGGAAGCGATTGTCGAGCAGTTGGAAAAAGGCGATCTGGGGCTCGAAGAATCGCTCCAGCTCTTTGAAGAGGGCGTGGGCTTGTCGGCGGCCTGCAAGCAGGAACTGGACGCGGCCGAAGGCAAGGTGCAGGTGCTGATGAAGCAACGCGATGGCTCGCTCAAAGCAGAGCCGTTTCTGACCGAAAAGCCAGTCTGACGCGCGCTCAAATCCTTCTCATTCTTCGCGGAGAACTTCCAGCGGGCGCAGACCAAGAATCCTATAGCTCGCCATCCAGCCCGTCGCCGTGGCCAGCACCGCTGTGCCCAGGAGCGCAATCAATGTGGCGGCCCACTCGATATGGAAACGCACATCCAGCCGGTGCAGCAGCACGCGTGTAAGCAGGTTGGCGAAGACCACGCCCACTGCCGCTCCCAGCAATCCAAGCACGCTGAACTCGACGCTGAAGGTGCGCACAATGCGCATGCGCGTGGCGCCCAGCGTCTTCAGCACCACCGCCTCCTGCATGCGGCGGAAGCGCGTGCTGGCGATGCTCGAAGCCAGAATCATCAACCCGGCCAGAATCGAGAACGCCGCCAGCAGGCGCACCACAAAGGTGATCTGGTCGACCACGCTCTCGATGCGCGCCAATACATCGGCCACATTGATAACGGTAATCGTGGGATAACCCACAAAGAGAGCGCGCTCCATATCCGCCACCGTGTTGGGCTGCATGTGTAAGCCGCCGTACCAGGTGGAGGGCTGGTTGCCGATCAGCCCCGAAGGCAGCACAAACTGGACTCGTGCGCCCAGGTGCTGGCCATCGGCCTCATAAATTACCGCCACGCGGAGGGTTCGTTCCACGCCGCCAATCTCGAGCTTCATCTCCGAACCCAAACCCAGGTGGAGACGCCTGGCCGCTCCCTGGCCCACTGCGATCTCCGCAGCATTCGCGTCCTTCCACCACGCGCCTTGCTTCACCGCATCGCCTTCGGGCGGCGCATCAGCCCAGCTCAATTCCGCATTTTCCAAATAGCGCCGCGGAAAATGCTCACCGTGAAGTTGTTCAATGGGTTGCCCATTGACTGCGATGAACCGCCCTGTCACCACGGGCATCAAATTCAGCGGCTGCGTCACTCCCGTCCGGTGCGCAAAAAATGCCTTCACGCCCGCGACCTCATCCGAGCTCATGTCGATGAGAAAAACGTTCGGCAGCTTGGGCGATGCCGTCTCGTGCAGATCGCGCAACAGCGCCGCCTGCATGAGATACACGGCCAGAATAAGCATGACCCCCGTGCCCAGCGCAGCCAGCACCGGCACCGACTGGTTCCCCGGCCGGTAGAGATTGGCCAATCCGTGACGCAACGACGAAGGCAGCCGCAGCCGCACCCGATCGAG
>JASHUH010000574.1 GCA_030040115.1 Acidobacteriaceae bacterium
GCCGCCCAGAAAAAACGCCTCATCTTCCTCCTCACTTCCATCGCCCACGAGCAACATACGCATCCGCACCGGTTCCGGTTCCACGCCCGTCATCGCACACCTCTTCTGTTCAAATCGGGAGCGGGAATTCATGTGGTGATTCCCTCAAGGATCGCCAGCGAGGAGTTGGGATATTGCCACGGCTACATGTGAAGGAGAAATGCTTTCGATTGCGTCAGTGCTTACCTGCCAGACCAATCATTCTCCCCATTCGCTGCGTCCGCCATCAGAACGCGTTCGTGTTCACCAGGTTGACGATGGAATATCCCGACGCCAGGGCCCCGTCCTGCAGGACGAGCGTACCGGGCACATAATTCAGGGCGTACTGCAGGCGCACGGCCACGCTGTTTGAAACCTCGGAATGCATAGGAACCGGACGCAGACGCGGCGGCCCATCCTTGAACGACCATGACTCATTGATTCGGTCGAGCGCGACCTCCGCCGGAAAAGTGGCGTATTGCGCCGTAACCGTCGGATCGAAGGTCAAGCCGAGCGCTTGCGCTTTCCCCAGCATCCAGCCAAAAGTGATGTCGCAGAGGCGCGTCGCGCCGTCCACTCCGCCGGCAACCGGGGTTCCTCCACCCACGTCTCCATGGCATCCGGAAAACCATATCTGCTCGAGCGTTTGGCCAGGCGCCGGAGCAGAGGTCCACAGCGTAGCCGGAAATTGGGCCCGTTTTTCGTCCAGAGCCAGGCATTGGTAGGCGTGCTTAACGTCGGGATGGAGTGTGGTGTCGAGGAAACCGTAGGTCTTTTCATCCACGCCGCCGAAGATGGCCGGAATTCCCAGCGACCCCACCGTGTCCCAAACGCCGATCATCTGAATATCCGCCAGCCCGAGGCTGCATCCCGTCAGGGCCGCGAGCAACGCGGCTCGGTTCACCGGATCGCGATAGGCCGCGAACGCCTGAGTCACACAGTCGCTGCTGAAATTACCCGTCGGCAGCCCGCAAGCCGCAATCATTCCTCCCAAGCTTCTGGCCGTGTACGCTCCGCGGCTGAATCCGAAAAGGTAGATCGCGTCGCCGGGCTCGAAGACGTGCGCGACCTTGGTGTAGCCGTCCTGAATCTTCTGGAAAATGCCTTCGCCCAAGCCGCCTTCCAGGATTCGGGTCAGCCCGGTCAAGTCGGACGCAATTCCGTCATCGTAAAAAGTCACTTGGTCCGCAGTGACAGTTAGAGCCTTATAGAGCCGATACACATTGGTGTTTTCCAAAGGGTCAGCCCAGGTTCCATCGAAACAAAAGACGATTCGCTTTGACATGCGGCAGCTCTCCTGCTTCCCGGGCAGATATCTCTGGCGCCTAGCTGGCAGGCCAAAAAGCAATCCCCTTCTGCGGGAAGAGGATCGGTGCATCAATTTCCGGGAACCCTAAGTTTCGATAAGTCTACACCCGGCGGAAGCGAACCGCCGGAATAAAAGCTTCGCCGTGGAATTCCAGATCTCCGTTGACAACCCTTCGAATCAGGCTTCAAATGTTGGCATGAATTCGAACAAGGTAGCGATACCCCATAGAAAGTGGGCGTGTCTGACTCCGGCTGTTGTGATGGCGGCTTGCCCCCTGATCCTATGTGCCGCGCTCGCCGGATGCTCCTCTTCCGCATTGAACGAGCACGTCAACACCTTATCTGCTTCCCTGGCTCCTGTTGTGGATCAATCGGCGGCGGCGTATCGCAGCGCAGTCGCGCTGCATAACCTCCGCGGCGATTATGAAGCGGTAGTGGCGTACGAAAATAAGGACGCTAGTTACAATCCGCGAAACACGCCGGCTTTGCTCTCGGAGAAAGATATTCAAGCCCGGCTCGCGGTGCTTGCGGGCCTCCAAGTGTACGCTCGGTCGCTGGTTGAAATTAGTCAGGGCGCAAATTCGCCGGAACTCCAAGCGGCTGCAAGATCCTTGGGCTCCAGTTTGGCGTCGCTGGGCGCCGACTTAGCGCCATCGATTGACAAAGTGCTCGGAATCTCCGCGGCGGAGGGTTCCACGACGACGACCACCGTTACCACAGTTTCGGCTTCGAACAGCACCACAACCTCAACCACCTCGTCAACCACGCTTTCGCCGGAGGTCAGGAACGGGATCAGCACCGGCATCGATGCCCTGGGACGATTCCTTGTAAGCCGGACGATTGATAAGGAATTGCCGGGCAAGATTGTAGAGATGGATCCCACAGTCGACGCATTTTGCAAGGGCCTTGCCACCGACATTGAAGCGCTGCAAAGTATTGGAAACCGCGATTACGATCGGATCCTGAATCAAGAAAAGGAGTTCATCCTCCGCGACCAGCAACCGGGAAGCAACGTGAATCCCCAGGAACTCCGGGCGGAGATCATGAAGCTGCCCGAAATTGCCCGGCAGCAGAGGGAAGTCAACGAGAAGCTCGAGGCGCTCCACGCGGCTATTGTCAAACTGGCGCTGACCCACCATGCATTGGCCTCTGAGGCGCAACAAAACAATCCGGCATCGTTGAAGGAAAAGCTCGGCAACCTCGCTGCGGCCGGAAGCAACCTCGGAAAGTTCTATTCGTCGCTTCCGACAGATTGATTGTGAAGGAGCAAGAACGTGACCACGCCTCCCGTAGAAAACCTGCCAGCCAATCCCACGATTCCGCTCACGCCTGAATTGAGAGCGGCTTATCAGGCCTTGTATGACAAAATCCAGGCAGCAATTGACAGCACCATGGACCTGGCGACCGTTGAAGCACTGAATGCCTGGCAGCCGGAAGTGGAACAGGTGCTGACCCAGGACGACGAGTACAAGCTCAGCCAGGATACGGCCATCTTTGAGGCGCTCCAGAAACAGATCAACTACACTAACGCGGGCCTGAAGGTTTTGCGCGCCCAGATCTCGTCAATCGCCTCTCACCTGGCCCTGGCCGGCGACATCATCGGTGGCATCGACAAGGTCCTCTCTTTTTTCCCCGGCCCGTGAGCCGATCAGGCTGCGGCTGGGAAATCTTCCGCAGGACCAAAAGCCGGTCCGGCTTGATGAACCTGAGAACCGCCGCGTCGCGACTCTCGCCTGGCGCTTGAATCTCCCCACGCATTGAGCCTCAGTGATGTGGCCTTTCCTGGAGCGCTTCACCACGCTCACCTCGAACGGCGCAGAGCGCCCGGTTCCAAGAGTTGCGAGCAAGTTCTCTCGTTCTATCCAGGCAGATGAGAGATACTCCCGAATATCGCTTGCAAGCAAGCGCCGTGCGAGGAGGGGGTTTTTCATCACGAGCGCTTCGGCTTCCGCCCCTTTTACCTTTCTTTGAGAACGCGATAGAAGATGAGGCGGCGACTATACTCGATACGAGGATTATCCTTTGCTAGCTCCGCTGCGCTTTTTGTGGAACGCGACACGCGGCCACCGGCTGCGGCCGTGGCGGAGCCCCTACCTGCGCTGGCGCATCGAGACCTATTCCGGCCAACGCGCCGATCAGCAGACGCTCAAGAGCATTCTCGCTTTTCTATGGACCACCCGATGGGAACTCTTGAGCTTTCTGGTCTGGACAGGCCGGCTGGAGCGCGAGGTGCGCAGGCGGAATTGAGCGGAATCTCGCCAGTTGAACGGCCGCGTTTCGCCGCCCTCTGAATGGCTATAACACTAACCGCAAACGGGCGAGTCCAAGGAAAGAGAGCGCGACTGGAAATCGATTATCCTGAGTTTTTGAACGCATGAGAACCGTCCTTTTTTGTTTTTGGGGCTTGGCTCTGGCAGCTCTCAATTTCTCGCCTTCGGGAATTGCGCAGCAGGCGCCGTCACGCACGCGCCAGTTGCCCGGCAGTCTTCCGCCCATCGAGCCTCCCAAGCCGCTGCCAAGCGAACAGCCGCAGGCGACCCTGAGCGTAACCACCACCGAGGTGCTGGCACCAACGCTGGTCGAAAAACGCAACGGCGACATTATCTACGGGCTCAAGCAGAAAGATTTCATCCTCGAGGACAACGGCGTACCGCAGAAGATTCGTGTGCAGGAGGAGATGGACACGGCTCCGGTAGCATTAGTTGTCGCTGTGGAGTTGGGCGGAGCCAGCGTGCTCGAATTCGACAAACTGGCTAAGCTGGGGCCGCTGCTTGAGCTGTTTCTGGCCGATTCCAGGAGCCGCGTAGCTCTGGTCGGGTTCGATTCCACGCAGCATTTGATCCAGGACTTCACTTACTCGGGCGATGCGGTCGACGAGGAGCTCAAAAATCTCGATCCCGGCGACGGCGGCGCGGCGACTCTGGACACCATCAGCTATTGCGTGAACCTGCTGCAATCCCAGCCAAAGTCGTTCCGGCGGGTGCTCCTCCTGATCAGCGAGGAGCGCGACCACGGCAGCAAACACACGAAGATTACCGGATTAATTAAGCAGATCGGCGAATCGGATGTCCTGGTGCTGAGCGTTTCGTTTTCGCCGCTGACGGCCGAGTTTGCGCACGACGTGAAGGACTCCGGCGACGACCGGACCATGAACATGGTTTCGGCGCTGGCGGCCCTGGTGCAAGCGTTCAGGAAGAACGTGACCAAGGAAATTGCCACCATGAGCGGGGGCGAGTACACCACTTTCACCGGGGACAAAAAATTCGAAGCCCGGGTGGTAAACGCGGCCAAGCACATGCGCAACCGCTATTTGATCACATTCAGTCCTTCAAATCCTACCCCGGGGCTGCACACCATCCGGGTGCGTACGGCCGAGGATTATGGGGCGCGCATCGTGGCGCGCGCTGACTATTGGCTGGGACAGGGGCCATGAAGCATGGCCGCACGCTTCTCAGAATGCGTCGGGCGACGCTTTGTGTCTATCGATTCGCCGTTGCCGCCCGCTTCCCGAAAAACGCCAATTTCGCGGTTTTCCCTGAAGCAAGCCAGACCCTCACAATGGAATACACAATCGTGGTCGCATAGGTGACGGCAATCCATACCAGGACGGCTTCGATGGGCAGTCCGGACCAGGCGCCAATCAATAAGCCGACCATCTGGTTGTGCTGATAACCCCACCATCCGTACGGCGCCGCCAGGGTCGCCTCCCAAAACAAGCTCACCAGCACAATCATGAACATGGTCAGGCTGAATGCGCGCCAGTTAATGAATCGCCGCGCAGCGTCGAAGAAGCCGGCCGAAGGCGCGATGCCCCCGATAACCAGCACCGTAAAGTAACCTGGAAAACCCTCCGGATAGGGAGAAAAGACCTTCTTATATAAGATCGCTGCGCCAAGCAGCGCCAGGCCGGCAATCACTGAAGCCGGATGAAACTTCAGCATCCCGCCGTTCTGGTCCACTTCGCTGAGATTCGGCAGGTTATACGCCGCCAGCCAGAATTCGTCGAGCCAGAGATAAATCACCAGCACGGCGACAAAGCCGGTGAAATAAAAGACAAACTCTTCCACCGGAACCACGCCCCCGATCATCGGAGCTTCAATCCCCAGCGTCGCTCCCCGGTTCGGATAAACGAAGAAGCGGCTGGCGAAGAAAATATCGAGCGCGAAGCCCACGGGCGCCAGGATTCCGATTGTCCGCCAGAAGGCGCGTCGGGGGATTCTTACGCCTTCATTGGGCAGCATCCAGGCGCCAATCACGACGATCGGAACCACAAACAGCAACAGGCTCCAAGTGTAGCCATAGGGCGTCGGATTCGGGCTATTTATGGAGATAGTCGCGGGAACGCGCACCGTGTGCAAGGTAATTCCCGCCGGGACAACTACCATCGCCAGCATGACCATAACCAGCCATGCGCTTAATCGCGGGCTCAGAGGGTCGGGACGCATCGTTCGCACCGAAGAGCGGAGTTTCGCCAGGATGGGAGAAATTCTACTCTCGCTCGCGCTCGCGTGACACGATGATTTTTCTGCTCACGGCTTAAAACCGGGTTGACAGCTGTTCCAGAATCAGCGCTGCAAACGCCCTTACCTTGCCAGGGCGGCTTCGCGAGAGCGGGTTGCGGCGCCGGCCGCCCCGGCGCTCTATTTCCCCGGGGGGTGCGTTCATGGTAGTCTCACTGTAGACACTTGTGACGTGGACCTAAGAGAAACGAGGAGTTACGGACGCCGTGCTGGCGACTCATAAGAAAGCAGATCTGATTGAACGCTTCCGCACCCACGAGAAGGACACCGGTTCGCCGGAAGTCCAAATCGCGATTCTGAGCGAGCGGATTGGCGATTTGACCGAGCACTTCAAGATCCACAAAAAGGACCACGCCTCCCGGCGTGGATTGTTGATGCTGGTCAGCAAGCGCCGCCGCCTTCTGGATTATCTGAAGGCGCACGATTCCGACCGCTATCGCGACGTGATCGGCAAGCTCGGCATCCGCAAATAATCAGAAAGCCCTATTGAACCGGAAGCGACCAGACCGGAGATTGGTCACGGCCCTCATTCCGCTCGGAACCCGGGGCCGGAGTCTGTTTGGCGAGCCGTCAGCGCCGCCAGAGCGAGCGCGGAAGTTTCGCCTCCGCCATCGACGGGCTGCGGTCGAGACGTTCGCGCCATGCGAATCCCCGCTGAAAACTCCGTCGCCAAACGCGCTTCGCAAGGGTGGTATTTGCAGCTTGAAACCTGCCGCTCGCCTTGCATTCGCGGGGATCGATTGCCCGCCAGACGCACTGTTTCCCGTGTGGCCACGATTACCCTTCAGCGAACGCTGGCCAGCTTCCGGACCCCGCTCATCGGCACTGCTCGGCGCCGCTTATCCCGCACAAGTTTCCCGAGCGAATAAAACGAAATGAGGACTCTATGTCAACAAAGCATGAAGTAGGCGTCGAGCTTGCCGGCGGCAAGCGGCTAGTGTTTGAAACCGGCCGCATGGCCAAGCAAGCCTCGGGCGCCGCCTTGGTGTCCACCGGCGAAACCGTCGTGCTGGCCACTGCCGTGGCTTCTCCCGATACCCGGGAAGGCGTCGATTTTTTCCCGCTCACGGTCGATTACCGCGAGTACACCTATGCCGGAGGACGGATTCCGGGCGGATTTATCAAGCGCGAAGGCCGGCCCAGCGAAAAGGAGATTCTGACCGCGCGGCAGATCGACCGGCCCATCCGGCCGCTGTTTCCGGAGGGTTTCCGCAATGAGACACAAGTGATCGCCCTGGTT